>NZ_JBHVWC010000006.1:178814-201253 GCF_042882445.1 Kitasatospora sp. NPDC058218
CCGCCCCGGCACTCCCCCACCACCCCCCCACCCACCACCCCCCCCCCCCCCACACCCCCCCCCCCCCCCCCCCCCCCCCCCCCCCCCGGGCCGGGGTGCAAGCGGGTTCGCGCTATGGAAATCCGATTCCCGCCCGGGAGTCGCCGGCATCAGGAACCGGACGGTCGGCGGGTATTTCCATCCGGCGACGCGCCCGTCAACCCGTCACAGAATTTCGATGTCGTTGACCTTCGGCGGGCGGACCCTCCGGCGCCACCGCCACCCACCGCGCCCCGCCCTACCCCCGGGGGCGCAGGCCGTCCATCACCAGACGGAAGAGGTGCTCCCGGCGCTCGGCGAGGCTCGGGGCCTGATCGGCGATCCACCCGAGCGCGTTGACCAGGGCGAACAGGTCGACGGCGGCCACGTCCGGGCGGATGTCACCGGACTCCTGGGCGGCCTCCAGCAGTCGACCACCCGCCTGACGCATCGTCAGACAGGCGGCGTGCAGGGGTGATTCGAGGTCGCTCAGGGTGGCCATCAGGGTGGCCGGGAGGCCGTGGTAGGCGGCGGCGCCGAGGGTGAACTCGTACAGCCAGTCGGACAGCGCGCGCTCGGGCGGGCCGACGGCGGCCAGCGCCTCGGCCCGTTCGGCGAGCAGCTCGAAGCGGCGGTGCAGCAGGGCCTCCAGCAGGGCGTCCCTGGCCGGGAAGTGCCGGTAGAGCGTGCCGAGTCCGACCTCGGCCCGGCGGGCGACGTCCCGCAGCGAGGCCTGGGTGCCCTGCTCGGCGACGACCTCGGCCGCCGCTTCGAGGACGCGGTCGCGGTTGCGCCGGGCGTCGGCACGCGGGACGCGCGCCGCTCCCGGGGTTGGCTCGATGGGCATGCGGATCCTCGCCGTTGACAAATGGAGCGCTGCTCCGGTTTCCTTTCCGGAGCAGCGCTCCGGATTCTACCCGGAGCGGTCGGCCCGGTCAGTGGGGAGAACCATGGGTACGGCAACGATGCACGCCGTCCGGCTGCACGCCTTCGGCGAGCCCGAGGAACTGGTGTACGAGGAGGTGCCCCGACCCGAACCGGGGCCGGGGCAGGTACTGGTGCGCGTCCACGCGGCGGGCGTCAACCCGCCCGACTGGTACGCGCGCCGGGGGTTCGTGAACTTCCCGGTCGAGCTGCGGCCCGCCTGGGCACCGCCGCTGATCCTGGGCAGCGACATCTCGGGCGTCGTCGCGGCGCTCGGCGAGGGCGTCACCGAGTGGCAGCCCGGAGACGAGGTCTTCGGGCTGGTCGACTTCCCCGGCCTCCCCTCGGGTTACGCCGAGTACGCGGTCGCACCCGCCGCCCATCTGGCGCGCCGGCCGACGAGCCTCGGGCACATCGAGGCCGCCGCCGTCCCGATGGCTGGCCTGACGGCCTATCAGTTCGTCTTCGGCTACCTGCAGTCGCGGCCGGGTCGCACCGTCCTGGTCAACGGCGCCGCCGGCGGGGTCGGTCACTTCGCCCTCCAACTCGTCAAGGCGGCCGGCGCGGAGGAGGTGATCGGCGTCGCCTCCGGCCGCCACGAGGAGTTCCTGCGCGGCCTCGGCGTGGACCGCTTCGTCGACTACACCCGCACCCCGGCCGAGGACGTCGTCCGCGACGCCGACCTCCTGATCGACACCGTCGGCGGCCCCGACGCCCACCGCCTCCTGCCGACCGTCCGACGCGGTGGCCGGATCGCCCCCGTCTTCCTCGGCGACTACCACCGCGAACGCGCCACCGCGCTCGGCATCGCGATCAGCGACACCATGTGGCAGGTCCGTTCGAGCGGCAGCGACCTCACCGCCCTGGCCGCCCTGCTCGACACCGGGAGGGTCCGGGTCGGCATCGACAGCGTCTTCCCCCTCCGGGAGGCCGCCGCCGCCCACCGCCGCGCCGAACAGGGCCACCTCCAGGGCAAGATCGTCCTGCGCGTCGCCGACCGCTAGGGGCTCGGGGCCCGCGCCTCACGGGTGCGCCGGCGGACGATCAGATCGCGACGGCCGCGTGGACCTCGTGCAGGTGGACGAGGATGTCGTGGGACCGCCCGACGGCGAGGCTGGGGAGCGGGTCGTTCTTGAAGCTCGAACCGGCCTCGTAGACGGGGCGCGGGGTGTCGAGCCAGCTGCGGCCCACGGCCGGCAGCGTGCGCAGGTCCACGTAGTAGTCGCGAAGGCGGACCCGGTCGAGGGTGTACTCCTGCATGTCGGGGGTGGCCGCGGGGACGGTGACCTTGTTCCAGGCACCGCCGAGGCTGGTCCCGGTGAGGAAGGACCCGCGGTCGAAGGTGAAGCCGACGGCGACGTAGCCCCGACCGAGGGCGTTGCGCAGGAAGACGCCCTGCGTCGTCGGGTACATCACCGGGTCGGAGGACAGGTAGCCCACATGGCCGTTGTGCGCCGACAGCAGCATCCTGTCGCCGGTACGGCGGTGCCACCAGGCGGTGTTGTCGGCCATCGCCCGGTCCCGAAGGTGCTCCGCTTCGGACACCGACTCCGGATCGGACAGGTCGAGGGAGGCGAAGGCGAAGGTCTGGGCGATGTTGCGGGCGTGCTGCTCGGCCCACTCGTAGGCGTCGCCGCCGGCTCCCTTGTTCGCGACGACCAGGTCGAGTGCCTGCTGGGCGACGGTGGCGTTGTGACGGCGCTCGGCGACGGGCCGGCCCAGGTAGGCGAAGACGTCGTCCATGGGCCGCAGGCCCGCGTACAGCCCTTCGAGGCGCGCGAGGTCCTGCGGGTGGGTCGCGCGGACGTGGGAGGCGACCCGGTCGAAGGCGGCGTCGCCGAGCCTGGGCGCCCCGACGTCGTTGCCCATGAAGTGGACCCGCCGGTCGGGATGTTGGTCGTTGTACCGTCGCATCCAGGTGATGAGGCTGACGAACTCCTCGCGCTCCCAAGGGGATCCGGCGAGTTCCTGCTTCGCGATCCGCCGGGCGTCGCCGGCACCGCCCTGAAGGTACTCGTCGATCCGCAGGCCGGCCGTCCAGCTCATCTCCAGCGCGAAGGTGGTGAAGCCCTTCTCCTCGACGAGGTAGCGGAAGACGCGTTCCTTCATGGCGAAGAACTCGTGCGAGCCGTGCGTGGCCTCTCCCAGCCCGACCACCCGGGCGTCGCCGATCATCGCGCCCAACGCCCGCAGGTCGGTGGTGCGGCCACCGGGTTCGGTCGACCGGAGGGGGTGGGCGGCGCGCTCCAGGGCGCGCACCGCGGCGGCCTGCCGGGCGTCGGTCGCGGTGACGCCCGGTGCCGTGGGCGCGGTGGAGCCGGAGTCGGCGGCAGGTGCGGCGGAGGCCGCCGGAGCCACCAGGGCGGTGGCCACGAGCGCCGCCGTCGCGGCGAGCAGCCCTCGTCGGCCGATCGCGTTCCTCTGCACACCCATGCTGATCACTCCTCGATTCGATGTTCCCCCGGTCACTGAAACGATCATGGCGGGGAGCAGGGGTGGTCCGCGCTGGGGCCGTCCTCCGATCCCGACCGGGGGAAAACCCCCGGTCGGCGGGGCGCCGGCCGTCCCGGCGCCGCCGGACCGCATCCAGCCCCCTCCGCCGTGCCTGGTCCTGACAGGGCCAGGCACGGCTCCGCCGCATCGGCCAGAATCGGAGCATGAGTTCCCCGACCGCCCTCAGTGAGTTCCTGCGTTCCCGGCGCGCCCGGCTCCTGCCCCAGGAGGTCGGCCTGCCCGGCGCGGGCAGCCGGCGGCGGGTCGCGGGTCTGCGCCGCGAGGAGATCGCCGAACTCGCCGGCGTCAGCGTCGACTACTACACCCGAATGGAACAGGGGCGGGTCCGCAACGCCTCGCCCGCGGTGCTCGACGCGCTGGCCCGCGCACTGCGCCTGGAGGAACAGGAGACCAGGCATCTGCACCGGATCGCGCGCCCGTCCGGCACCACGCGGCGCGGCGGCGGATCGGGGGCGGCGGCGCACCCGCAGCGCGTCCGGCCGATGCTGCAGACCCTGCTGCGCTCCCTGCCGGAGCTGCCCGCCCTGGTGATGGGGCAGCGGATGGACGTCCTGGCCTGGAACCGGGCCGCGAGCGCACTGCTCGGCGACTTCGACGCCCTGGAGCCCGCCGCGCGCAACATCGCCAGGATCACCTTCCTACACCCCGAGTCCCGCTCGCTGTACGCGGATTGGGAGGCCTGCGCACGCGGGAACGTGGCCTACCTGAGCCTGGAGGCCGGCCGCCGGCCCGACGACCCCCGGCTGCGCGCGCTGATCGGCGAACTCGCCGTGAAGAGCCAGGAGTTCCGCAGCTGGTGGGCCGAGCACCCGGTGCGGGACAAGACGTCCGGGGTCAAGCGGTTCCACCATCCGGTGGTCGGCACGCTCGAACTGTCCTATGAGACGCTGCGGGCCGCCGACGACCCGACCCAGGCGCTGATCACCTACGCGCCCGAGCCCGGCAGCCCGTCCGAGGACGCCCTGCGGCTACTGCTGGCCTGGACGGCCCCGGAGGGCCGGGACGCCACCGGGGCCTCGCCGATCGGCACCACACCCACCGCCGCCCGACCCGAGGACCGCCTCCGGTAGCGCGAGCACCGCTCACCGCACACCACGCACACCGAACCCCGGACTCCGCCGGCACGGGAACGACCCGCTGCCGCCCGAATCCCGGCCCGCCCGAGTGCGCCCCACCCGACGACCACCCGACGGCGCCCCGCGCCGCCCTGCCCGAAAGGGCAGGAAGGATACCCGTTCGAGCAGGCTCCGCCGCCGGCCGCGGCGGCCGTTCCGGTGCCGCCGCTCCCGCGCTGGTCACCGCCGGTCCGCCGAGCGCCACGACACCCGCCAGCCGCTCCCCGAGAAGGGTTGACACCACAAGTTGGTCTAGTCCACCGTAGGGGAAAGCAAGTTTGACGAGGTGGGACGTCCTGGCGAGGCCCCTTGCCGGGCACGTGAGTTGGCCCGCGCCACCGCGTGTCCACCGAGGGAGTCAACGCCCCGCGCGGGGCTCCGAGCACAAGAAGGAGGAAGGAATCCCGGCCTTGTCCTCGCGGGACACGGGCAGTCCGTCCATGGACCCGAATGCCCTGACGGCCCCCCAGGGGCCACGAGTCCCGCAGGAACCGCGCGAGCAGTGAGCGCAACGCCGCCGGGAACCGCGAGAACCGCAACCTCCCTGCCGCCCGAGCCCCTTCACCCCCAGCCCCGATCACCCACCGCTCGTCCTCTTCACCTTCACCCTCACCCCCGACCGGCGCCTTCGGCTGCGCTCTTCCAGCAGCCGTCCCCCCGCCGGCCGTTCGTGGCCACCGTGCCCCGAACCGTCCGCGCACGAGCACCCGTTGCCGCCGGTCGGCCGTCCTCCGATGCCGGCCCGCGGCGATGCCTCCGTGCGTGGAACGGCACGGGAGCAGCGGAGCGAACGGGAGAACAGGAGCCGCCCGTGAACCGGCGGTCCGACCCGGTCGCAGTAGTTTCCCGACCTCTGGAGTGATTGCATGCCGAAGCCTGACGGATACCTGTATCGGGCCGCCTCCGACACCCCGTACTTCAGCAACGACGGCGAGACCTACCTCGCCAGGACCCCGCTGAAGGACATCGAGAAGTCGCGGCCCCTGCGCGTGCTCTCCGAGGAGGACTACACCTTCTGGCAGACGTACGGGTACGTCGTCGTCAGGGAGGCGATCCCCGCCGAGGCGGCGAAACGTCTGCTGGACTTCGCCTGGGACTTCCAGGACCTCGACCCGCAGCGGCCGGAAACCTGGTACGAGGAGCGGGACTTCGCCGACGAACTGGCCCAGCACCTGCACATCTACGGCTTCGTCGAGGCCTACCAGCACCAGCTGATCTGGGACAGCCGCCAGGCACAGCGGGTCTACGACGCGTTCGTCGACGTCTGGGACTGCGAAGAGCTCTGGGTAACGCTGGACCGGCTCAACCTCAACCCGCCGAACGTCGGGAACCGTGACCGCGCCCTGATCGAGCCGACGGACACCGGCTTCGACATCGAGCTCCACTGGGACGTCGACACCACGCTCGGCAACCTGCCGCAGCGCGTCCAGGGGATCATCGCGCTCAACGACACCCGGCCGGACCACGGGGGCTTCCAGTGCGACCCCGAGCTGTTCCGGCAGTTCAACCGGTGGCAGGCCACCCAGCCGGCCGACCGCGACCCGATCCGGCCCGCCGTCGACCGCACGGAGTTCCCGGTGGTCCGGCCCGACCTGAACGCGGGCGACCTGCTGATCTGGAACGGCATGCTCGCCCACGGGGTGGCCCGCAACACCTCCGAGCGCGGCGTCCGGGCCGTCCAGTACCTCTCGATGATGCCGGCACTGGAGGAGCACGAGGAGTTGAAGGCCTCCCGGATCGCCTCCTGGCGCGACCTCTCCACCCCGACGTGGAACAGGACACTGGTCGGCGACCCGCGCAAGCACGAGTCGCTCCGCTACGGCAAGGCCGATCTGAGCGACCTCGGCGCGAAGCTGCTGGGGCTGGAGTCCTGGCACGGCGGCCGGGACGGGGACGCGTGAGCCGGCCCGCCGGCGCGGACCGGATCTGCCTGACCCTGCCGACCAACCGGGCCTGCGCCGACACCGTCGCGTCGATCGGCGAGGAGGCGGCGTACGCCGCAGGGCGGTTCGGCGTCGAGGTGCACCTGCTGGTCCTGGACTCCTCGGACGAGTCGACGTTCGCCGTGCACGCCAAGGCCGTCGGCGAACTCCCCGCGGTGGCGGGCGTGGTCGTGCACCATCTCGACGAGGCCCGGCAGCGGGACTTCCTGCGGCGGGTGATCGAGGACTCCGGTGTCGCCGAGCCGGCGCGGCTGCTGGATCTGATGCTCCCGGCCGCCGTCTCCTACGGCGCCTGCACCAACCGGGCGTTCCTGATCGCCGCAGCCCTCGGCTGCCGCTCCGTCCACCGCCGCGACTCCGACAGCCGCTACCAGGTGCTGGACGGGAACCCGGTCTTCCCGATCCACCACGAACTGCTCTCCCTCGGGAAGCGGGCGGCCGACGCGGCGGCCGGCGTCACCGAGAACGCACTGGACGCGGCGCACGCCGAGAAGCCGGTGGCGCTGGTCGGCGGCTCCTTCGTCGGTGAACTCTCCGTCGACGTCGGCGAGATGCGCGCGCTGGACCGGGCCGTGTACGAGGAGGTCGTCGGCCTCTGGGCGCCGACCGGGGCATCGGCGCAGGAGCGACGGGAGCTGGTCGACGACTCCTTCGTCGGAGGCGGCACCGACCCGTTCACCCACGACCGCGCCCTCCTGGACGTCCCGGACATCTTCCGGATCGACATGTGCAACATCGGCTTCGACCACGAGGTGTACGAGCGCCTCCCGTTGCCGTCCGCGACCGACACCATCGGCAGCGACTACTTCCTGCTGCACGTGGTGCGCGACGCCGCCCTGCCCGGGGTGGTGCACAACCGCCACATCGTGAACTACTACACCCCCGAGCGGCGGACCGGCCCCGGATTCACCGCCTACCAGCTGCGGTTCACCAAGTTCCTGCTGTCGATGCTCTACCTCTACCCGGTGTACTTCGACATGGAGGCGGCCGGCGGTGCGCTGCTCGACGACGAGCACCGCGTGCGGGTCGCCGTGATCGCCGACTCCGTCCGCCGCAGCATCGGGACGGACCGGGCGGAGAACGTCCGCCGGCTGGCCGTGCTCGACCGCGCCTACCGGCAACTCGGCGGCAAGTACGCCGAGTTCGCCGACCATCTGGTCACCCTGCGGGACCGCCTGCTCGACGAGGCACAGGCGGACACCGAGGACTTCGCACTGCTGATCGAGGCTTGGGGCCCGCTGGTGCGGGCGGGCAAGGCCGCCGGCCCCGAGCAGCTGGTCCGCTAGCCGGGCCTGGAGCTATCGACGATGTCTGAGAACACACCCCTGCGCGCCGCCCTGGCGGCCGCGACCGACGACCGGATCATCTACGACCTGGACGGGATCGAGGGCCAGTACACCGCGCTGTTGCGCGAACTGCCGGGCATCGCCGTCCGCTTCGCCATGAAGGCCTGCCCGGTGGACGAAGTCCTCGCCCGCCTCGCGGAGTTGGGTGCCGGGTTCGACGCGGCCGGCCCGCAGGAGGTCGCCCAGGCGTTGCGCACCGGCGTACCGGTCGAGCGGATCCACTACGGCAACACCATCAAGTCCGACCGCAACATCGCCGAGGCCCACCGGCTCGGTGTCCGGGACTTCGCGACGGACAGCCTGGAGGACGTGGCGGCGCTCGCCGTCCACGCCCCCGGCGCCCGCGTGTTCTGCCGGGTCGCCACCACCGGGGACGGCGCGCTCTGGGGCCTGAGCCGGAAGTTCGGCTGCTCGGCCGCGGACGCGGTCCTGGTCCTGGAGGCGGCGCGCGCGGCGGGCCTGACACCGTCGGGCCTGTCCGTCCACGTCGGGTCGCAGCAGATGACCTCCGACGCCTGGCGGAGCGCGCTGGACTCGCTGGCCACCGTCATCGAGGAGCTGGACCGGCGCGGCATCCAGCTGGACCACGTCAACCTCGGCGGCGGTCTGCCCGCCCTGGGCGTCCTCGACAAGCGGGGGCGGCCGCTCGATCCGCCGGTGGACAAGATGTTCGCCGTGCTCCGGGAGGGCATGCAGCAGCTCCGGGAGGTGTCGGCGTCGCCCCTGGACTTCCTCCTGGAGCCGGGCCGCCACCTGGTCGCGGACCACGGCGCCATCCGGACCCACGTGGCCCGGCTGACCTCCCGGGAGCAGCTCGACGGCGAGCGCCAGCGCTGGCTCTACCTGGGCTGCGGCAAGTTCAACGGCCTCTACGAGATGGACGAGTTGCAGTACCGGATGGAGTTCCCGTCCCACCCGGGCCCCGCCCACCCCGGCGGGGCCTACGTCCCGGCCGTCGTCGCCGGCCCGACCTGCGACAGTGACGACGCGTACGCCGACGAGGACGGCCTCGTCCCGGTGCCGGCGGCCGCCGCCTCCGGGGATCCGGTCTGGATCTTCTCCTGCGGCGCCTACGCCACCGCGTACACGACCCAGGGCTTCAACGGGTTCGAGCCGCTCCCCTACACCTGCATCCGCGGTGCCGACGCCGCCGGGGAAGGTTCCCGATGACGGCCGACGAGATCGCCGGGGGCGTCCGCGTGCGACTGCTGGCCGCCGAGGACTGGGACGAGGTCGAGGCCCTGGAGGCCCGCACCTACCGTGCGAGCGGCCTGTCCGAGGGGCGGGCGTCGCTGGAGTCCAGGGGCCGGGCGTCGCCCAGCACCTGCTTCGCGCTGGAGTACCGGGGGTGCTTCGGCGGCTACCTGCTCGCCCTGCCCTACCCGCTCCACCGGTACCCGGACCTGAACCGGGCGGAGGCGTCCGGCTTCCGCACCACGAACATGCACCTGCACGACGTGGTGATCACCGAGGAGCTGCGCGGCCGGGGGCTGGCTCCCCTGCTGCACGGCCACCTCGAACAGACGGCACGGGTGCGGCGGTTCGAGACCATCTCCCTGGTGGCCGTCGGGGGCAGCGAGGCCTTCTGGGCCCCGCTCGGGTACCGCGCCGATCCGGAGGTCGAGCTCCCGGAGTGCTACGGCGCGCAAGCGGTCTACATGTCCATGCGCCTCCGAGCGGCACCCGCCCCCACGGCTCCCCCCACCACCCGCACCGGGGCGCCGCAGCACCCCCACGCCCCGCTCCCCGGGGCGCCCCTGAAAGACGAGATCATCCGATGAACATGCTCCGCCTGCGCGACGACTACCGCCGAGCCCAACTGGCCATCGCGGCACTGTTCTGCTTCCTCGGCTTCCAGTACGCCACCTGGGTCTCCCGCCTGCCCGCGCTCAAGAGCCGGCTCGACCTCAGCGAGGCCGAACTGGGCCTGCTGCTGATGGTCTGCGGCGTGGGCGCGGCGATCTCCTTCCCGCTGGTCGCGGCGCTGATGAAGCGGCTGGGCTCGCGGCTGCTCGCCACGCTGTCGGCGATCTGCCTGGGCCTGGTGCTGCTCGGGCTGACCGTCGCGCCGAACTACCCGGTGACCCTGGCGGTCGCCTGCTTCGACGGCATCGCCGTCGGCTGCCTGAACGTCGCGATGAACGCCCAGGGCGCCGCCCTGGAGGTCAGGTACCGGCGGACGGCGATGTCCAGGCTGCACGCCACGTTCAGCGCCGGATCGCTGCTCGCCGCCCTGCTCGCCTCGGGCGTCAACGCCTTCACCACCACTCTCTCCGTGCACTTCGCCCTGGCCGCCGTCGTCCTCCTGCTGCTGCTCGGGCTCGCCCAGACCGGCATGCTGGCGGACGACCGGACGACCGGGGCCACGGCGCGGGAGAGCGCGGAACCGCAGGCACCGAAGAAGAAGCGCGGGCTGACGCTGCCCTCCCGGGTGACGATCTGGATGGGGCTGGCGATGGTGTTCGGCACCGTCACCGAGGGCGCCATGAACGACTGGTCGGCCCTCTACCTGAAGGACGTCGTCAACGCGGCGCCCGAGCTGGCACCGCTGGGCATCGCGGTCGTCTCGGTCATGATGGTCGCGGCCCGGATCTTCGCCGACGGCTGGCGCACCCGCTTCGGCGACGGGCGGATCGTGCGGATCGGCAGCCTGCTGGCCGGCGCCGGCCTGGCCCTCGCACTGCTGGCCGGCGGCGTGGTGCCGACGCTGCTCGGGTTCGCCTGCGTGGGGCTGGGCGTCGCTGCCGTGACCCCGTGCATCTACGTGGCCGCGGCCCGACAGGGCTCGGACGCACTGGCCCTGGTCGCCGCCACCGGGACGACGGGCCTGCTCGCCGGACCGGCGGTGATCGGCTTCATCGCCGACTCCAGCAGCCTGGTCTGGGGCATGGCCGCGGTGGCCGCGTCCGCCGCCGTCGTCTCCCTCTGCGCCACCCGGATCACGTGGCCGGCCCTGGGCGGGAAGGACGGCGCGCAGCACGACGCGGAGCCGGCTCCGGCCGGTACCGCGCCGAACGAGGCCGCGCTGCGCGAAGCCTGAGCCCCGCCCGACACCGCCGAGCCCTCGTCGGCCCCCGAGTCGGGGCCCGCCGAGGGCTCGGTGCACCTCCCCCGAACAGGACCGTCGACGAAACGCGGTGGAACCGGACCGGCCCCGCTGGCTAGGGTCGAGGGATGACCACTCGCACCTTCCGCGTCACCGTCCGCGGCATCTTCGACGGCCTCGACGCCGACCAGCACGCCGAACTCCTCGCCCGCGCCGCCGACCACGACGTCCTGTACGCGTCGTTCACGCCCGAGGGTCACCTCAGCTACGACCTCGCCGCCCGCCCCGCCTTCACCTTCCGGTTCCTGGACTCGGGCGAGGCCGAGGAGGACGTCCTGGCGGCCGCCGACCGCGCCGAGGCGGCAGCGAAGTCCTGGCTCGACGAGCGCGGTTACGGCTACAAGAACCTCCGCTCCCAGGCCGAGGACCTCTCCCAGGCCGCCGTCGGCAAGCGCCAACGCCGCGCCGCCCGCACCGCCTGATCCCACACCCCCCGCTCCGCCACCTCCTCGGCGGCTCAGTCCGCAGCTATACTTGAGCAGTCAAGGAGGTGGCAATGAGTTCCACGCTGGACGCGGCCCTGCGCCTGGTCCGGGCCCAGGCGGCCCTGGTACGGCGGTTCGACGCGAGCCTGAGCGGGCTGCACGGCGTCAGCCTGGCCGACTTCACCCTGCTGCTCCGGCTCGGCCAGGCACCCGGTGGCCGGATGCGCCGGGTGGACCTCGCCGAAGCGCTCGGCCTCACCGCCTCCGGCGTCACCCGGGGGCTCGCCCCGCTGGAACGCATCGGCCTGGTGACCCGCGAGCCGGACGCCCGGGACGCCCGGGTCGCCTACGCGGCGCTCACCGACACGGGCCGCACCCTGCTCCGGGACATGCGCGCCACCGCCGAACGCGTCGCCGACGAGGTGTTCGCCGCACCCTCCTGGAACCCGGACGACATCGCCCTGTTCGCCGGCCTGACCACCCGCCTCGGCGGCACCGGTCTCACCGACCTCCCCCTCCCCTCCCCCGACCGGTGACCACCCACAGCCGGCCGGACCGTTCCGCGTCCGGACCCGGCGCGACGCCCGAATCCACCGCCGCCGCTGTCGACTTCGAGGACGCCCGCACCCTCCGCCGCCTGCGCGCCCGCCCCTGACCGGCGGAGGCCGAACGGCAGCACCACCACCCACCCGGGTGCGAGAATGGTCGCCGACAGCCGACCGACTTCTCCTCGGGGTGGATCCGTTGAGCACCGAAATCGCCGAACTGCTCACCCAGGCCGGCCCCTTCCTGACCGGGGCGCTCGGCGCCTACGGCACCGCCGTCCTCACCCGCGCCGAGGACGCCGCGGCCGACGCCACCGCCAACACCGGCCGCCGCCTGCTCCAGCGCGTCTGGCGACGCGGCGACGCGGCAGAGCGCGCGGAGCTGGAGGAGGCCGTGGCGGACGCGGAGACGGACCTCGCATCGGCCACCGCCGCGCTGCGCCTGCACCTGCGCGCCGCCCTGCGCGAGGACGCCGAACTCCGGCACGAGATCACCGATCTGATAGCTGGTCAGGTCGCAAGCGCGATCACGATCACCGCCGTCGGCGAACGCTCCATCGCCGCCCACACCATCGGCACCGCCATCACCGGCGACGGGCACCGCACCGAATCGTGACCGACCCCGACCCCCTCGGCACCGCCGCCGGCCTGCGGTCGATCGCCGCCCACACCATCGGCACCGCCGTCACCGGCGACGTCCTGCTGCCCCCCGTCGTCCTCGCCTCCGCCCGGGAGACACCGGCGCCGCCCGGGTGCAACAACCTCGGTCCACGACCAGTCTGCGTCGGCCGCGAGGACGAACTCGCCTGGCTGCGCCGCGTGCTGGACACCGACGGCAGCTCCGCCGTCACCCAGTCGCCGACCGTCCACGGCCTCGGCGGAATCGGCAAGACCACCCTCGCCCTGTCCTACGCCCATCTGCACCGCCACACCTACTCCCTCCGCTGGTGGATCAACGCCGAGTCCCCGGCGCGCATCGAACAGTCGCTCGCAGCCCTCGCCGCACGCCTCGCACCGACCTGGGCCGCGAACTCCTCGGAACTGGAACGGGCCACCTGGGCGCTCAACTGGCTGCACTGGCACCAGGGCTGGCTCCTCGTCCTCGACAACGCCGAGGACCCCCGCGACCTGCACCCCTACCTCGGCTCGCTCATCGGTGGCCACCTCCTCATCACCACCCGCCGAGCCACCGGCTGGCCCCGCGGCACCCCGACCCGCGCCCTCGGCGTCCTCGCCCCCGACGAGGCCGCCGCCCTCCTCTGCGACCCCGACCCCACCCCGCACGAGCGTGGCGAGGCCCGACTGCTCGCCGCCGAGCTCGGGCACCTGCCCCTCGCCCTCGACCAGGCCCGCGCCTACCTCGACCAGAACCGCACGGTCGGCATCGACTCCCGGCGCACCATCGCCCGCATCTGGACGCAGACCCTCGAAGCCCTCGCCGACCGGGACCCGCTCGCCGTCACCGTCCTGCACACCCTCGCCTGGCTCGCCCCCGACGACATCCCCGTCACCCTGCTGAGCCGGCTCGCGGAAGACGAGGACGACATCGCCGAAGCCCTCGGCGCCCTCGCCTCGTACAGCATGATCACCCTCACCCCGACCACCGTCGGCGTCCACCGCCTCGTCCAGACCGTGCTGCGCACCACGCCGGACCACCGCGGCCGCACCGAAGCCGAACACGCCATCGCCCACGCCTTCGACGCCCTCCCCGAGCCCGGCACCGCCCCATCCGCCGCCTGGGACAGCGTGATCCCCCACCTCACCGCCCTTGCCACCACGGCCCCGACCGACCACCACGACACCCTCACGGCCGACCACTACGCAGCCGCCAGCCAATACCTCCATGCCCAGGGTCACAGCATCCACGCCATCCCCCTGTTGCTTGCCGAGCTGACCCTGCACGAACAGGCCCTCGGGGGCGCCCCGGGCACTCTGACCTGCCGCAACAACCTCGCCTACGCCTACCGCGAGGCTGGCGACCTCGACCGCGCCATCCCCCTGCTCGAAGCCACGCTCGCCGAACTGGAACCGATGCTCGGCGACACCCACCCCAACACCCTCACCAGCCGCAACAACCTGGCCAACGCCTACCATGCGGCCGGCGACCTCGACCGCGCCATCCCCCTCCTGAAAACCACCCTCGCCCAGCGCGAGCAGGTGCTCGGCGACACCCACCCCCGCACCCTCGCCGTCCGCAACGACCTCGGCTCCGCCTACTACGAGGCCGGCGACCTCGACCGCGCCATCCCCCTCCTGAGAACCACCCTCGCCCAACAGGAGCAGGTCCTTGGCCTCACCCACCCCGACACCGTCATCAGCCGCAACAACCTGGCCAACGCCTACCATGCGGCCGGCGACCTCGACCGCGCCATCGCCCTCCTGAAAACCACCCTCGCCCAGGCCGAGCAGGTACTCGGCGACACCCACCCCCGCACCCTCTCCGTCCGCAACAACCTCGGCTCCGCCTACTACGAGGCCGGCGACCTCGACCGCGCCATCCCCCTCCTGGAAACCGCCCTCGCCCAGCGCGAGCAGGTGCTCGGCGGCACCCACCCCAGCACGGTGATCAGCCGCAGAAACCTCGCCCACGTCATCGAACAGCACGTCAGAAATCGATGAGATCAGCAGACTTGATAGCAACACCCTGAAGCCGAGGCCCAGGAGGAACGTCCCGAAGGATCGAACGGACCGTCAACCGGAGCACTGATCCGACTATATCCGGAGCAGTGCTCCGATCCACAACACCCCACCGCCGGATTCGGCACCCGGGAGCATCCAGTCGACCCCTCGCCCCAAGACCCTCCAGGTGCTCCGCCCGCGCCCGCCCGCCCCGAAAACGCCGTGCGCACCCGACCGGCCGCCGGGGACACTGCGGGCATGGACACCACCGAGCCCCACCAGCACACGCCGCGCCTGTCGAGCGAGCTGCTCGGCTTCGACCCCGGCGCCCGGGTGCTGATCGTCAACTGCGACGACTTCGGCCTGGACGAGGACGTCAACGCGGCGGTGATCGACTCCGTCGAGCGGGGCATCGCCTCTTCGTGCAGTGTCATGCTGCCCGCTCCCGCAGCGACTCAGGCCCTCCAACTGCTGCACGAGCGGCCCGAGATGCCGTTCGGCATCCACCTCACGATGGTCTGCGAGGCCGCCCGCCACCGCTGGGGCCCACTGGCTCCGAAGCAGCTGGTGCCCTCGCTGCTCGACGACGCCGGCGAGCTGTGCGCGCCGACGCCGGACGGGCGTGCCCGGCTCCTGGCCCGCGCCCGGACCGAGGAGGTCGAGCGCGAGTTCCGCGCCCAGATCGACGCCGTGGCCCGCACCGGCCTCCAGCCGACGCACCTGGACTTCCACTGCCTGGCCGACGGCGGGCGCCCGGACCTCCTCGAACTCGCCCTCGCCCTCGGCGCGGAGTACGGCCTGGCCGTCCGGGTCTGGCTCGCGCCCGGCCTGCGCGAGGCCCGCCGACGCGGCCTACCGGTGGTCGACCACGGCTTCCTGGACAGCTTCTCCCTGGACCTCGACGGCAAGGCGGCCCGGTACGCCCGCCTGCTGGCCGAGCTGCCACCCGGCCTCAGCGAGTGGGCCGTCCACCCGGGTCTCGGCGGCCCGAACGCGCGGGCGACCGACGACGGTTGGCGCGTCCGCCGCACCGACCACGAGTTCCTCACCTCGCCACGGGCCCGTGAACTTCTCACCGAACAGGGCGTCACCGTGATCGACTACCGGCCGCTGCAAGGCCGTTGGCCGGGGCCCGAGCGCCTGCCCGGAACGTCGTCGGGCCACCCGCGACGCATCTGACCGCCGGACCCTCGCCCCCATGGCACCGCCCCGGCGACGACGAGGGGCGCCCGGGCCGCCACCGAGGGATCTCCCCCGCCGGCCGGCCCGGGCGCCCCGGTGCCCCGTGCGTCAGGCGGTGCGCCGCAGCAGCGCCAGGTACATCGCGTCCGTCCCGTGCAGGTGCGGCCAGAGCTGGACGTCCGGGCCGTCGCCCAGGGCGGGCACCCCGGGCAGCAGCGGGCGGGCGTCGATCCACTCGACCCGGCCGCCCTGCTCGCGCAGCACGTCGTCCACGACGGCCCGGGTCTCGGCGAGGTGCGGCGAGCAGGTCGCGTAACCGACGACCCCGCCGACCCGGGTGGCGTCGATGGCCCCGCGCAGCAGGTCGCGCTGGAGCGGGGCGAAGGCGGCGACGTCCTGCGGCCGGCGGCGCCAGCGCGCCTCCGGGCGGCGGCGCAGGGCACCGAGGCCGGAGCAGGGGACGTCCACGAGGACCCGGTCGAAGCCGTCGGCGCGCCACGCGGGGCGGGTGCCGTCGGCGGCGATCACGGTGTACGGGCCGGGGTTGCCCTCCAGGGCGCGGGCGACCAGCCGGGCCCGGTGCGGCTGCTTCTCGCTGGCCACCAGGGCGGCGCCGCGCTCGGCAGCCAGGGCGGCGAGCAGCGCGGCCTTGCCGCCGGGGCCGGCGCAGCCGTCCAGCCAGAGCCGGTCCGGACCGTCCAGCGGCGCCGCGGCGAGCGCGAGCGCGACCAGCTGGCTGCCCTCGTCCTGGACACCGGCGCGGTTGTCCTGGACGGCCGGGAGCGTGCCCGGGTCGCCGCCCTCGGCGAGCCGGAGCGCGAACGGGGACCAGCGGCCGGGCTCGGCCTCGGGCAGCGCGTCGGCGAGGTCGCCGACGGCGATCCGGCCCGGGCGGGCGACCAGGGTGACCTCGGGCCGCTCGTTGTCGGCGCGCAGCAGGTCCTCGATCGCGCTGCGGCCGGCGGCGTCGGGCTGCCAGCGGCCGAGCGAGTCCCACAGGGCCGCGACGACCCAGCGAGGGTGGGAGTGGACGACGGCGAGGTGGTCCTCGGCGTCCTTCTCGTAGGGCGGGGCGACCTTGGCGATCCAGGCGTCGAGGTCGTGGGCGCTGATCCGGCGCAGGACGGCGTTGACGAACTTGGCCTTGCCGTCGCCGAGGACCACCCGGGCCAGCTCGACGGTGGCCGAGACGGCGGCGTGGCTGGGGATGCGGGTGGTGAGCAGCTGGTGGGCGCCGAGCGAGAGGACGTCCAGGACCGGCGGGTCGACCTTGCTGAGCGGGCGGTCGATGCAGGCGGCGATGACCGCGTCGTAGGTGCCCTGCAGGCGCAGGGTGCCGTAGACCAGCTCGGTGGCGAGTGCCGCGTCGCGCCGGTCCATGCCCTTCTGCTCGGCTTCGCGCAGGAGCGAGGGCAGGATCAGGTTGGCGTAGGCGTCGCGCTCGTCGACGGCCCGCAGGGCGCGGAAGGCGACGATGCGCGCCGGGTCCTTCTTGGGACGACGGTGCGGACGGGGCGCGCGGGCGGCGCTGGGTGTGCTCACAGGTGCCTCAAAGTGCTGCGGTGGTTATCGAACGAACAGTATCCCCCCCGGGGCATACACGTCCGAAGGTACACCCCCGTCTTCCAGGGATGTCCCGCGTGCTCCGCGGCCACGGCCGGTCGCCGCGGGCACCGGCGACCGGTACCCGGGACGTGCCCCGCACGGCCATGGCCGTGCGGGGCCTGCGTACCTCTCCGGGTCCCGGGCGGCGCCCTTGGAACGAACGCCGCCCCCCGGGTGCATCAGCGCGCGGCGTCCTCGAAGCGCTCGCCGGACTCGATGCGCGCCCCCCGGGCCCAGTCGGCGGCGCGCATCGGCTTCTTGCCCTGCGGCTGCACCTCGCCCAGCTCGATCTCGTGGCTGCCGGTGCCGACGCGGACGCTGTTCTTGCCGACGGCCAGCTCCCCGGGGGTGAGCGCGGAGGCGTCCGTCACCAGCTTGACCGGGCCGGAGACCTTGAGCCGCTCGCCGCGGAAGAGCGTCCAGGCGCCGGGGGCGGGGGCGCAGCCGCGCACCACCCGGTCGATCCGCAGCGCGGGGTGGGCCCAGTCGATCCGGGCGTCCTCGACGCTGATCTTCGGCGCCAGCGTGATGCCGTCGGCGGGCTGCGGGACGGCGTGCAGGGAGCCGTCGGCGATGCCGTCCATGGTGGCGGCCAGCAGGCGGGCGCCGGAGTGCGCGAGGCGGTCGAGCAGCTCGCCACTGGTGTCGGTCGGGCGGATCTCCTCGGTGATGACGCCGTAGACCGGGCCGGAGTCCAGGCCCTGCTCGATCAGGAAGGTGGACGCGCCGGTGACCTCGTCACCGGCCAGCACCGAGTGCTGCACGGGTGCCGCGCCGCGCCAGGCCGGGAGCAGCGAGAAGTGCAGGTTGACCCAGCCGTGCTTGGGGATCTCCAGCGCGCCGGGGCGCAGCAGGGCGCCGTAGGCGACCACCGGGCAGCAGTCGGGGGCGAGTTCGGTGAGGCGGGCGATGAACTCCGGGTCGCTGGGCTTCGCCGGCTTGAGGACCTCGATCCCGGCCTCCTCGGCGCGCTGGGCGACGGGGCTGGCGACCAGCTTGCGGCCGCGCCCGGCGGGGGCGTCGGGGCGGGTGACCACCGCGACGACCTCGTGCTGGTCACTGGCGAGCAGGGCGTCCAGGGCGGGAACGGCGACCTCGGGGGTGCCGGCGAACACGAGGCGCATCAAGTGCCTTTCTGATAGCGGTCATTCGGTAGTGGTGGCGCAGCGGCGGCGGTCAGCGCGCGGAGCCGAAGGTGCTGTGCGGGGAGACCCTGACGACGGGCGCGGGGCCGTCGCCCCAGTCCGCCTCGCGGATCGCCTTCAGCGCTTCCTTGCGCCGCTCGCGGTCGAGACGGTCGATGAAGATGATGCCGTCGAGGTGGTCGGTCTCGTGCTGGATGCAGCGGGCGAGCAGTTGGGTGCCCTCGACGGTGATCGGATCGCCGTACATGGTGAAGCCCCTGGCGACCACGCCGTACGCGCGCTTGGTGTCGTAGCGCAGGCCGGGCAGCGAGAGGCAGCCCTCGGGGCCGTCCTGCTCCTCCTCGGTCAGCGACAGGTCGGGGTTGATCAGGTGCCCGGTGACGCCGTCCACGTGATAGGTGAACACCCGGAGGGAGACTCCGAGTTGGGGAGCCGCCAGCCCGGCGCCGGGGGCGTCGAGCATGGTCTCGGTGAGATCCCGGACGAGGGTGCGCAGTTCCTTGTCGAAGGTCGTCACCGGCTGGGCGGTGGCCCGCAGGACGGGGTCACCGAAGATGCGGATCGGCTGGATCGCCACGGCGTACGGGCTCCTGTCCGTCGGGAGTTCGAGCACTCGGGAGTTCGGTGTGTGCGGAGGTTCGGCGTGGGCCCCGGCGTGCAGGACTCCGGGGTCCGGACGTTCAGGGTCCTTGTGTTCAGGGTCCGGACACCCGGTGTCCGCACGTCCGGGAGGCCGGGCCCACCGGACCACGGACCCCCCGCACGGGCCGGCCACCGGTCAAGTCTATGCAATCGGATCCGGGCGCCGTCCGCCCCCACCGCACCGCTCCCGCGCAGGTCTTCGGCCCCCGGCATCGTGTTCTGGCATATCCCGAGTCGGCCCGGCTGCGTGACCCCGGCGGCCGGTCCGGCGTTGGTCAAGTGAGATTGACCGGGGCCGGGACGCGCGGGACACCGCGTTCCGGCCGAGCTGAACCGTACGGAAGGTGGCACGTAGGCCATGGCCGAGCAGATCAATCACGACGCCCGGGCGCGGGCGAGCCTGCACCTGCTGGTGCGGGACATCGAGCGGGTCCGGCGGCAGGTCGACGCGCTGCGGACGCTCACCGCCCAGTTGGGCAACGTCTACCGTCCGCGCCGCCCCAGTACCTCGGCCGGGTTCGTGGTGTACGGGCGGGCGCCCGCGCCGACGGTGCGACTGGCGCAGGAGCTGCGCGAGAGCGTGGAGACGCTGGTGGCGGCGGCGGTCGAGTTCGACCGCGCGCTGGGCTTCTCCTGGGACTCGGTGGGCTCGGCCCTCGGGGTCACCAAGCAGGCGGTGCACCGGCGCTACGGGATGCGCCGGCCGACCAGCGAGCTGCTGGCGGCCGGCGGGGTGCCGGCCGGCGGCGTCCCGGGGGTGCCGGGACCGACCCGGCCGGACCGCTCCGAGGAGCTGCCCGCCGCCGCGCCCGCCCCGACCGGGCTGGCCGCGACCGTCCCGGCGGCCCGCCAGGGCGGCCTGGACCGCAGCGCCCTGGACCGGGCCGCGCTGGAGCGGTCCGCACACGACCGCCCTACCCACGACCGGGGCGCCCTGGACCGCCCCGGCATCCCCCTGCGCGGCTGAGCCCCCCGGGGTCCGTGCGGCCCGGCCGAGCGCGCCGAACCGCACGGGCCCTCGGGCACCGCCCGACCCGCACCCTCCGCGCGCTCCAGCCGACCCGACCCGACTCGCCCGACCCGCCCGGCCCCGTCCGACCACCCCCACCGACCCGCTCAGCCGATGTCCGTCGGGTCGATCCGCACCTTCACCGCCTCCGGCGTCCGCAGGGCGATCCGCGCGATCTGCGCCGCCTTCAGCGCCGCCGCCAGCGCCGCGCCCTGCCCGGGCGGCACCCGCAGCAGCGCCCGCTCCTGCTCCTCCCCCCGCAGCGCCGTCGCCGGCACCGGCCCCAGCACGTCCGCCTCGGAGGGCAGCCGGATCAGCCCGAGCAGATCCGCCACCGCCGCCGGACTGCCGCTGACCGAGGCCATCCGCGACACCGGGGGGAAGTGCAGCTGCGCCCGCTCCTCCAGCTCCAGCCCGGCGTGGCCGAGCGGATCCCACCGGACCAGCGCCTGCACCGGCCGTGCCGTCGGCTCGGCCACCACGACCACCGTGCCGCCCTCCGTGGAGGGCTTCACCAGCGCGGCGGCGGTCAGCCAGAGCCGCAGCGTCTCCTCACCGGCCCGCAGGTCGGGGCGGCCGAGCAGCGCCCAGCCGTCCAGCAGCAGCGCCGCCGCGTAGCCGCTGCCGCCCTCCACCACCGGCTCGGCGCCCGGGGTGGAGATCACCAGGGCGGGCTCCGCCGGGACGGTCGCCAGCACCGCGTCCCGCCCGGAGGTGCGGACCGGGATGCGCGGGAACGCCTTGCCCAGCTCCTCCGCCGTCCGCCGGGCGCCGACCACCTGGGCCCGCAGCCGGAACGAACCGCACTCCTGGCAGTGCCAGTCGGCCGCGGCCTCCCCGCACCACCCGCACTGCAGCGGCGCGTCGGCGGACGACGCCTCCAGCGGCCCCTCGCAGCGGCGGCAGCGCGCGGGCGTGCGGCAGTTCCCGCAGGACAGCCGGGGCACGTAGCCGCGGCGCGGCACCTGGATGAGCACCGGGCCGCCGCTCGCCAGCGCCTCCCGCGCCACCTCCCAGGCCACCGAGGGCAGCCGGGCGGCCTGGGCCGCCGCGTCCCGGTGCTGGTCCTGGTCGGTGACGGTACGGACCCTCGGCGCCACCTGCCGGACGGTCTCCCGGTCGGCCACCAGCGGCCGGGCCCAGCCGGTGCTGACCAGCTGCGCGCCCTCGACCGTGACGGCGTGCCCGCCGAGCAGGACGCCCGCGCCCTCCTCCGCCGCGCGCAGCAGCGCGACCTCCCGCACGTGCGGGTGCGGGCTGCGCGGATCGCTGTGGCTGCTGTCGCCGTCGGACCAGACGACCACCAGCCCGAGGTCGTGGACCGGCGCGAACATGGCGGCGCGGGTGCCGATGGCGGCGCGCACCGAGCCGCGGCTCACCGTCAGCCAGCGCCGGTAGCGCTCGCGCGGGCCGAGCTCGGCGGCCAGGGTCGCGTGCATGCCCTCGCCCAGCAGCTCGGTCAGCGCCTGGTCCACCCGCGCCACCGACCGCCCCTCCGGCAGGACGACCAGCGCGCCGCGCCCGCTCGCCAGCGTGGCGGCGACGGCCCGGGCGATCTCGTACGGCCAACCGGGGCCGGGCAGCGCCGTCCAGACCGCGCGCGGCGAGCCGCCGGCGGCCAGCGAGGTGAGGAAGTCGGGCCCGGCGGGGTAGCGGGACCAGCCGCCGGGCTGCGGTGCCCGGGGCAGCGGGCCGGGCGGCGGCGAGGGCTCGGCCTCGGCCTTGGCGTGCCGGGGCGGCACGGCCAGCTGCAGGACGTCCGCCAGGGTGCCCGCGTACCGGTCCGCGACGGTGCGGCAGAGCCGCAGCAGCTGCGGGGTGAGCACCGGTTCGGGTGAGAGGACCTGGGCGAGCGGTGCCAGCGGACCGGCGAAGTCGCTCTTCTCCAGGCGCTCGACGATGAACCCGTCGTGCAGTTCCCCGCCCTCGCGCTGGCCCTTCACCACCCGCGCCCCGAAGCGCACCCGCACCCGGACGCCCGGCTGGGCGTCCTGCGCCATCGCGGCGGGCACTTCGTAGTCGAAGAACTTGTCGATGGTCAGGACGCCCTTGTCGACGACCACCCGGGCCACCGGCAGGTGCTCGGCCCGCTTGGCGCCGTGCCACGTCCGGGGCTTGGCCCGGCGGACCGTCTCCCGGATGAAGGCAAGCTGCTCCGGCGCCGCCCCGGCCTCGTCACTCCCCTGCGTGCTGCTCATCGCTCCCAGTACTACCAGGTCACACCGACAGGACACCCCGCGGCGCCCGCGGCGCCGGGAGAGCCCACAACGCCGCAGGCGGCGGTCGCCCCTGTGCCGGGGC
>NZ_JBHVWC010000007.1:0-201244 GCF_042882445.1 Kitasatospora sp. NPDC058218
GCGGGCAAGCGCGCCTTCCTCTTCTCCGGCCAGGGATCACAACGCCTCGGCATGGGCCGGGAGTTGTACGGCCGCTTCCCGGTGTTCGCGGAGGCCTTCGACGCGGTCTGCGCGGAGCTGCCAGCGGTCCGCGAGGTGGTGTGGGGCGAGAACGAGGAGGCGCTGAACCGGACGGTGCACGCCCAGACCGCGCTGTTCGCGGTGGAGGTGGCGCTGTTCCGGCTGCTGGAGTCCTGGGGCGTGCGGCCGGACTTCGTGGCCGGTCACTCGATCGGCGAGGTCGCCGCGGCCCACGTGGCGGGGGTGTTCTCGCTGGCCGATGCCTGCACCCTGGTGGCGGCACGTGGCCGGCTGATGCAGGCGCTGCCGGAGGGCGGCGCGATGCTCGCCGTCCAGGCGGGCGAGGACGAAGTCCTCCCACTCCTGGACGAGTTGATCTCGGTCGCGGCGGTCAACGGCCCCGTGTCCCTCGTGGTCTCCGGCACGGAGGAGGCGGTGGAGCGGATCCGCAGCCACTTCGAGCAGCAGGGCCGCAGGACGAGCCGCCTGCGGGTGAGTCACGCCTTCCACTCGCCGCTGATGGACCCGATACTCGAAGACTTCCGCCAGGTGGTCACGGGACTGCGGCTCAAGGCGCCCACCATCCCCGTCGTGTCCAACCTCACCGGCGGACTCGCCACGGGTGAGGAACTGTGCGAGCCGGAGTACTGGGTGCGCCACGTCCGCGAGGCGGTCCGCTTCGCCGACGGCGTGCGGACCCTGGCGGCCCAGGGCGTCACCCGCTTCGTGGAGGTGGGCCCGGACGGGGTGCTGTCCGCGATGGTCCGCGAGTCCGTCACCGAGGACGCCCTCACCGTCCCCGTCCTGCGCAGGGACCGGGACGAGGAGACGACGGCGGTCCAGGCGCTCGCCGCGCTCCACGTCCACGGTGTGACCGTCGACTGGAAGGCGCTCCTGGCCGGCACCGGCGCCCGAAGCGTCGAGCTGCCCACCTACGCCTTCCAGCACCGGCACTACTGGCCCGCCGCTCTGCCCGGCGGCGTCCGGGGCGCCGAGGTGCTGGGGCTGCGGCCCGCCGAGCACCCCCTGCTCTCGGGGGCGGTGGAGCTTGCGGGCTCGGCGGGGTTCCTGTTCACGGGTCGGCTGTCGGTGCAGTCCCAGCCGTGGCTGGCGGACCATGTGGTCCTCGGGTCGGTGCTGGTGCCGGGGACGGCGCTGCTGGAGCTGGCGCTGCGGGCCGGGGACGAGGTCGGCTGCGATCTGGTCGAGGAGCTGACGCTGGCCGCTCCGCTGGTGCTGCCCGAGCAGGGCGGCGCGCAGGTCCAGGTGACGGTCGGCGGTGTGGACGACGACGGGCGGCGGACGCTCAGCGTGCACTCCCGGCGGGGCGACGCCGCGCAGGAGCCGTGGACGCTGCACGCGAGCGGCGTGCTGACCAGCGGGGCGGTGCCGGCGCAGTTCGAGGCGACGAGCTGGCCGCCGGTCGGGGCCGAGCCCCTCGACGTGTCCGACCTCTACGAGGGTCTTGCGGAGGCCGGGTTCGCGTACGGGCCGGTGTTCCAGGGGCTCCGGGCGGTCTGGCGCCTCGGCGACGACCTGTTCGCCGAGGTCGCGTTGCCCGAGGGCGCGGACGGCGGCTCCTTCGGCCTGCACCCCGCACTGTTCGACGCGAGCCTGCACGCGGTGGCGGCGGGTGCTGGGGAGGGCGGGCCCTCGGGCGGGGTGCCGTTCTCGTGGTCCGGGGTGTCGCTGCACGCGGTCGGTGCCTCGGCGGTGCGGGTGCGGTTGTCGCGCACGGCTGCCGGCGGTCTGTCGCTGGCGGTCGCGGACGTCAGCGGTGCGCCGGTGGCCTCGGCGGAGTCGCTCGTCGTCAGGCCGATCAGCGCGGAGCAGCTGGGCGGGTCGGGGAGTGTCGCCCGGGACGCGATGTTCCGCGTCGACTGGGTGCCGGTACCGGTGCCGGACACCGACCCCGTTCCGCAGGTGACCCTGGAGCCGGACGCGGATCCGGCGTCGTTGCCGGAGGTCCCGGCGGCGGTGCTCGTTCCGGTGTCCGGCGTGGCCTCGGCCCGGACGCCGGAGGCCGTGCACGCACTGACCGCGCGCGTGCTGGGCCTGTTGCAGTCGTGGTCGGCCGACGAACGGTTCGCGGCCTCGCGGCTGCTGTTCGTGACGCGTGGTGCGACCTCGGGCGCGGACCTGGCCGGCGCGGCGGTCTGGGGCCTGGTGCGGTCGGCGATCGCGGAGCACCCGGGCCGGTTCGGCCTGGTGGACCTGGCCGGCGCCGAGGACACCGTGCCGGCGTGGGTCGCCGCGCTGGACGAGCCGCAGGTGCTCGTGCGCGGCGGCGAGGTGCTGGCGGCGCGGCTGGCCCGGGTGCCGGAGCCGGATGCGGCGGCCGCCCCCGGGTGGGCCGGTGCCGGGACGGTGCTGGTCACCGGGGGGACGGGCGGCCTCGGCCGGCTCGTGGCCCGTCACCTGGCGGCCGCACACGGGGTGCGGCGCCTGCTGCTGGTGGGCCGCCGGGGTGCGGAGGCCGAGGGTGTGGTCGAACTCGTCGCCGAGCTGGCGGAGTCGGGGGCGGAGGCGACGGTCGAGGCGTGTGATGTCGCGGACCGTGTCGCGGTGGCCGACCTGCTGGCGCGTCACCCGGTCCGCGCGGTGGTGCACGCGGCGGGCGTCCTGGACGACGGAGTGATCGGCTCGCTGACGCCCGAGCGGCTGGCGGCGGTGCTGCGGCCGAAGGTGGACGCCGCGTGGAACCTGCACGAGGCGACCGAGGCGCTCGACCTCGCGGCCTTCGTCACCTTCTCCTCGGCGGCGGGCACCCTCGGCAATCCGGGACAGGGCAACTACGCCGCCGCCAACGCCTTCCTGGACGCCCTCGCCTGCCACCGGCGGGCGCAGCAGCGGCCGGGGGTGTCCCTCGCCTGGGGCCCGTGGGCCCGCACCGGCGGGATGACCGGCGGGCTCGGCGAGGCGGACGCACAGCGGATGGCACGGGCCGGAATGCCGCCGCTGGCTGCGGCGGACGGACTGGCGCTGTTCGACAGCGCGGTGGCCGGTGTGGAGCCGACCGTGGTGCCGGTCCGGCTGGACCTGGCGGCGCTGCGGGCGCGGGGCGAGGTGCCGGCGCTGCTGCGCGGGCTGGTCCGCACGCCCCTGCGGCGGACCGCGGTCACGGGCGCCCCCGGCGCCGCCGACGTGGTCCGTCGGCTGTCCGCGCTGGCCGGGACCGAGCGTCACGGGGCCCTGCTGGACGAGGTGCGCGGCCAGGTCGCCGCCGTCCTCGGGCACACCGGCGGGACGGAGGTCGATCCGGAGCGGGCCTTCCAGGAGCTCGGGTTCGACTCGCTCACGGCGGTCGAGCTGCGGAATCGGCTGGGCGCCCTGGCCGGGGTCCGGTTGCCGGCCACCCTGGTCTTCGACCACCCGACGACGCTGGAGCTGACGGACCACCTGTTCGCGCTGTTGGAGCTCGCTCCGGACGCGGAGGCCGGGCCGGGGGCCCTCCTGGCCGACCTGGAGAAGCTGGAGCGGGCGTTCGCCGGCCTGGAGGTCGGCGAGGAGTTCCACGAGCAGGTCGCGGGCCGGCTGGAGGTGATCAGGGCGAGGTGGGCCGCCCTGCGCGGCGACGGCGCCCCCGGCACCGCCTTCGACTTCGACACGGCCTCCGACGAGGACGTCTTCGACCTGCTGGACAAGGAGTTGGGCCTGTCGTGACGGCTGGACGATCGATTCCAGGAGGTGCGGAGGAAATGGGTCGCCGGAGTGTGGACGAGGCCGTACCGTCACACCTCATGAGGTTGCTTTCCGTCAATGTCGGCAGGCCCCGGCCCAACCCGTGGAAGGGTTTGGAGGCGACAGGCATCGACAAGCGGCCCGTCCACGGCCCGGTCGCCGTCAGCTCCCCCGGCCCCAAGGGCACCGGTGAGGTCGGCCTTGTCGGCGACCGGGTGTACGACGTCAAGCACCACGGCGGTGTCGACCAGGCCGTCTACGCCTACGCCCGAGAGGATCTCGACGGCTGGGAGGCCGAGTTGGGCAGGCCGTTCAAGAACGGCGCCTTCGGGGAGAACCTCACGAGCCTGGGCCTGGACGTCAACGGTGCCCTGATCGGCGAGCGTTGGCGGATCGGGCCGGACGTCGTCCTGGAGGTGTCGTGCGCGCGGATCCCGTGTGCGACCTTCCAGGGCTGGCTGGAGCGTGACGGCTGGATCAAGCGGTTCACGCAGGCCGCACGGCCGGGAGCGTATCTGCGCGTGATCGAGCCCGGCGACATCCGTGCCGCCGACCCGGTCGAGATCGTGCACCGGCCCGACCACGATGTGACCGTCGCGCTCGTCTTCCGTGCGATGACCCTGGAACCAGAACTGCTGCCGCGACTGCTTGCCGCCGAGGCACTGCCGTCGGAAGCGAAGGAACTGGCCCGCAGGCGCTCCGCGTAGAGGGTCGGGCCGTCACCGCCGGCGGACAGTCCTGGGGCCCGGTCCTTCGCGAAGGACCGGGCCCGAGGACTGTCTCGTCCGTTCCGCCTACATCGGACGGCGGAAGCCGAGCACCGCGCAGGCGGCGCCGATCGCCGCGATGGCACCGCTGAACAGCAGGGCGGGCACGATGGCATCGGCACCGGGGATGCCGAGGGCGAGGGCGCGGGTGGCGTCGATCGCGTAGGTCAGGGGGTTGACCCGGGCGACCGCGCCCAGCCAGGCCGGCAGGTCGGCGACCGGGATGTAGGCGCTGGAGGCGAACATCATCGGCAGCACGGCGATGATCGCGAGGTTCTGCATCGGTTCGGCGCGGCGCAGCCAGGCGCCCGCGGCGATGAACGCCCACCCCAGGGCCCAGCTGATGAAGAGGGTCAGCCCGACCGAGGCGGCGATCTCGGCGACCCCGCCGCGCGGCGAGTAGCCCAGCAGCGTGACGGCCAGCAGGAGGATGATGACCGCCTGGACCGCGCTGCGGACCAGGTTCGCGAGGCTGCGGGCGACCAGCAGCGAGCTCGGGCGGATCGGCAGCGAGCGCAGCCGCGCCACGATGCCGTTCTTCATGTCGTCCACCAGCCCGACCCCGGACTGCACGGCCGACTGCACGGCGTTGTCGACCAGGACGGCCGACAGGACGAAGTCGAGGTAGCTGACTCCCTCGGGGAAGTGCGGCGGGGCCCCCATCTTGCTGAAGACCTGGGTGAGCACGAAGAGGATGACGACCGGTTGCAGCAGCCCGAACAGCACCACACCGGGGTCGGTCACCAGGGCACGCAGGGACCGCCCGGTGAGCACCCGGATCTGCAGGAGCATCGAACTGCCGGCCCATCGCGCGGGCGGTGCGGCCACCGCGCCGGTTCGCACCACGGTGCGCGTGCTGGTAGTCATGCGATCGGTCCTCCCGGGGACGGCGCGGGCTGGGCCGCGAGGGTGAGGTAGACGTCGTCGAGGCTCGGTTCGGCGAAGGCCAGCTCGGCCGCCTCGATGCCGACCCGGTCGAGGGCCCGGACCACGCGTGCCATCTCCCTCGACGCCTGGACGGGGACCACGATCGAGGCGTCGGTGGGACTGTTCACCGGCTCCAGTCCGGCCTCCCGCAGGGCCATGACGGCGATCCGCGGATCGTCCGAGTCCTCCAGCGCGACGGTGACGGTGCGTCGGCCGACCCTGGCCTTGAGTTCGGCCGCGGTCCCGCTCGCGATCACCGCCCCGGCGGCGAGCACCACGATCGAGTCCGCCAGCCGGTCGGCCTCGTCCAGGTACTGCGTGGTGAGCACGACCGTGGTGCCCTCGGCGACGAGGCCCTCCACGATCTCCCAGAGGCGCAGCCTGCTCGACGGGTCCAGGCCGGTGGTCGGCTCGTCCAGGAAGATCACCTCCGGTCGGCCGACCAGGCAGGCGGCGAGGTCGAGGCGCCGGCGCAGCCCCCCGGAGTAGGTGCCGGCCCGACGGGTCGCGACCTCGCGCAGCGCGAAGAGGTCCAGCAGCTCGTCGGCCCGTGCGCGGGCCGCCCGGCGGTCGGCCCCCAGCAGCCGGGCGAGCAGGACGAGGTTGTCGCGCCCGCCGAGGTGGCCGTCGACCGAGGCGAACTGGCCGGTGAGGCCGATGCGCCGGCGGATCTCACGGGGCTGGCGCACGACGTCGAAGCCGGCGACCGCGGCCCGGCCCGAGGTGGGGGGCAGGGACGCGGTGAGGATGTTGACGAGGGTGGTCTTGCCCGCTCCGTTGTGCCCGAGCAGGGCGAGGACGGTTCCGCGGCGCGCGGAGACGGTCACGGAGTCGAGCGCCCGGACGCTGCCGAACACCTTGCTCAGGTCGTGCGCCTCGATCATGACCTCCCCGGGCGCGCGGGGGAGGGGCGGCGGAGGGGTGGGCCCGGTCATGGGTGGTCTCCCGCGGTTGGACGGTCGGTTGAGGGGGTGACAGGTGGAGCGAGGAAAGCCGACCGGCGATCGGTCGCCGGTCGGCTGGGCTGGTGGTGTCCGTGGTTCGGGCAGGTCGGCAGGGAGGTAGGAGGGGTGGGCGAAACGGCAGGACCGGTCGGCGAGGTCCTAACCGCCGGCACCGTCCAGGAGCCGGAAGAGCTCCTCGTCCGTGGCGGAGCGGATGTCGGGTCGGCCGTTGCCGCCCGCCGGGGCCGGGCCCCAGCGGTGGACGAGTTCCCGGAGCCGCGCGGCCGTGCCGGCGTCGAGTTCGGCGCCGGCCTCGAACAGGTGCTCCAGCGCGTCGGTGACGGCGGCGGCCGAGCCCCAGGACGTCGTGGGCCGGACGAGTTCCGCGCGGACGAGCCCGGCGATCGCGGCCGGGGTGGGGTGGTCGAAGACCAGGGTGGCGGGGAGGTGGGCACCGGTGGCCGCGATGATCCGGTTGCGCAGCTCGATCGCGTTCACCGAGTTGACGCCCAGCTCCGAGAAGGGCTGCGCGGCGAGGCCGGAGTCCAGGGCGTCGCCGCCGAGCACCGCCTCGGTCTCGGTCAGGACCAGGCGCAGCAGCAGCTCGTCCTGTGCGTCCTCGTCGAGTCCGGCGAGTCGGTCGGCCAGCCGCTCGGCCGGTCGGTCGGTCGACAGCTCGGCCGGTCCGGGTGCGACGGGGGCGACGGGAGTGGCGGAGGTCGCCCTCTGCGGTGCCTCGATCCAGTACCGCCGGCGCTGGAAGGGGTAGGTGGGCAGCGGTACGGAGCGGGCGCCCGGGAGCACGGCGGCCCAGTCCACCGGGACTCCGTCGAGGTGCAACCGGGCGACGGCGGCGAGAACGGCCTGCTCCTCGTCGTGGCCGCCGTTCGGAGCGGTCGGTACGACGGTTGCCGCCCCCGGGAGGGCGCCGGAGCCGGCGAGGCACTCGTCGATCATCGGGGTGAGCGCTGCGGCGGGGCCAAGCTCCAGGAACCGGTCGGTCCGCTCGCCGTGCAGGAACCGGACGGCGTCGAGGAAGCGGACCGGCTCGACGAGGTGCCGGACCCAGTGGTCCCGGTCCCGGGCCTCCTGCTCGGTCAGCACGCGGCCGGTGAGCGCGGAGACCAGCGGGACGGCGGGGGCGGCCGGGGTGAGCGCGTCGATCGCGTCCCGGAAGTCGGCCAGCACGGGCGCCATCAGGGGCGAGTGGAAGGCGTGGCTGACCGCCAGCGGCTTGGTCCGGTGCCCGGCGGCGGCGAGCCGGGCGGCCAGCTCGGCCAGCGGACCGGAAGCCCCCGACAGCACGACCGAGTGCGGACCGTTCACCGCCGCGACCGCCACCGCACCGGTGAAGTCGCCCAGCCATGGGACGAGTTCGTGCTCCGGAAGCCGCACGGCCAGCATGCCGCCGCCGGCCGGCAGGGCGTCCATCAACCGGCCGCGGGCCGCCACCAGGACGCAGGCGTCGGCCGGCGAGAGGACACCGGCCACGTGGGCGGCGGCGATCTCGCCGATCGAGTGGCCGACCAACCGGTCCGGGACCACGCCCCAGGACTCGAAGAGGCGGTACAGCGCCACCTCGTGGGCGAAGATCGCCGGCTGGGCCCAGCCCGTGCGGTCGAGCAGTGCGCGGCTTCGCGCCGCCTGGTCGGCGTCCTCGCTCCCGGCCCACATCACCGGGAGGAGCGGTCGTTCCAGCAGCGGGTCGAGCAGCGAGCAGATCTCCCGCAGGGCGGCGTCGAAGGCGGGGAACGCGCGTGCGAGAGCCCGGCCCATGCCGAGCCGCTGGCTGCCCTGCCCGGTGAAGGCGAAGGCGAGGCCGCCGCGGTTCCGGCGCCCGGGCACGGTGCCCGTGGACGAGGAGCCGGCGGCCAGTGCGGCCGCCGTCGACCGCAGCCGGTCCGGATCCGCTCCGACCAGCAGGGCCCGATGGTCGCCGTGCAGGGCCCGGGTGGTGGCGAGCGAGAAGGCGATGTCGCGGGGGGACTGTTCGGGGTGGGCCGCGACGTGCTCGGCGAGCTGCCGTGCGCGGGCCCGCAGCGCGGGCTCGCTGCGGGCGGAGAGCACCCACGGCACGGCGGCGCCGGGCCGGGGCAGCGGCGGGTCGGTCTCGACGACCTGGGCATGCGGCGGGTCGGTCTCGCGGGCCTCGGGCCCGGGCTCCTCCAGGATCAGATGGGCGTTGGTGCCGCTGATCCCGAACGAGGACACGCCCGCCCGCCGCGTCCGGCCGGGCTCCGCCGGCCACGGCTGCGGCTCCGTCAGCAGCCGTACCGCCCCCGAGGACCAGTCCACCTGGGCGGCGGGCTCGTCCACGTGCAGGGTCCTGGGCAGCACCCCGTGCCGCAGGGCCTGCACCATCTTGATCACCCCGGCCGCGCCGGCGGCGGCCTGGGCGTGTCCGATGTTCGACTTCACCGACCCCAGCCAGAGCGGCCGGTCCTCGGTGTGCGCCCGGCCGTAGGTCGCGAGCAGCGCCTCGGCCTCGATCGGGTCGCCCAGCGTGGTGCCGGTGCCGTGCGCCTCGACGGCGTCGACGTCGGCCGGGGCCAGCCGCGCGTCCGCCAGCGCCCGTCGGACGACCTGCTGCTGCGCGGGCCCGTTCGGTGCGGTGAGGCCGTTCGAGGCACCGTCCTGGTTCACCGCGGAGCCGCGCACCAGCGCGAGCACCCGGTGTCCGTGGCGGCGGGCGTCGTCGAGCCGCTCCAGGACGAGCAGGCCCACCCCCTCCGACCAGCCGGCGCCGTCGGCGGCCTGGGCGAACGACTTGCACCGGCCGTCGGGGGAGAGCGCGCGCAGCCGGGAGAACTCGACGAAGGAGGTCGGCGTCGCCATCACGGCCACGCCGCCGGCCAGGGCGAGGGAGGACTCGCCCGAGCGCAGGGACCGGCAGGCCAGGTGGAGCGCGACGAGCGAGGAGGAGCAGGCCGTGTCGACGGTCAGGGCCGGACCTTCGAGGCCCAGGGTGAAGGAGATCCGGCCGGCCAGGGCGCTCGCGGCCGTGCCGATGCCGAGCAGTCCCTCCAACTCGCCGGCCCCGCCGTTGGCCAGGTGCGCCGCGTAGTCGTGGTACATCGCCCCGGCGAAGACACCGGTCCGGCTCCCGCGCAGTGTCGTCGGGTCGATCCGGGCCTGCTCCAGGGCCTCCCAGGCGGTCTCCAGCAGGAGCCGCTGCTGCGGGTCGGTGGCCAGTGCCTCCCGCTGCGAGAGCCCGAAGAACTCCGCGTCGAAGTGGCCCGCGTCGTGCAGGAACCCGCCGGCCCGGGCGTACGAGGTGCCGGCGTGGTCCGGGTCGTCGTCGAACAGGCGGGCCAGGTCCCAGCCGCGGTCGACGGGGAAGCCGGAGACGGCGTCGGCGCCGTCCGCGACCAGGGTCCACAGGTCGTCCGGCGAGGCCACCCGGCCGGGCAGCCGGCAGGCCATCCCGACGATGGCGATCGGTTCGTCGTCCCGGCCGCTCCGGGGCTGAGCGGGCGCGTCCGCACCGCTCGGCCGGGCCCCGTCGACCAGCCGTTCGGCGACGGCCGCCGGGGTGGGGAAGTCGAAGGCCAGGGCGACCGGGAGCGCCAGACCGGTCTCCTCGACCAGCAGGTTGCGCAGCCGCACGGCGCGGACCGAGTCCAGCCCCTGGGCTCGGAAGGTGGCGTCGGGTTCGGCCGGCGGCCCGTCGGCGTCCGGGCCGAGCACCGAAGTGACGCAGCGCCGGACCAGGTCGAGGGCGTCCGCGAGGCTGCGCGGTGCCGATGCCGACGACGGGGCCGGGGCGGGCGAGAATCCGCCGTCGGCGAGCAGTTGCTCCAGCGCCCGGCGGTGGAGCTTGCCCGCGGGGGTGCGGGGCAGGTCGTCGACGGTCACCAGCTCCAGCGGGATCTTGTACTCGGCCACGCCGCGCTCGCGGAGGAACGCCGTCACCTCGGCGAGGCCGGTGACGGCGGCCGCGCGAGCGGTGAGGACCAGACAGGGGTACTCGCCGAGCCGGGGATCGGGCCGGGCGACCACGGCCAGCGGACCGATCCGCGGCAGGTCCGCCAGCAGGCCCTGGACCTCGGTGGCGTTGAACTTCCGGCCGCCGACGTTGATCAGCTCGGCCGCCCGCCCGTGGAAGCGCACCAGGCCCGACGCGTCGACGCTCGCCAGGTCGCCGGTGCGCAGCCAGCCGTCCGCGGTGACCGCCGCCCGGGTCAGCTCCGGATCGCCGAAGTACCCCCGGAACATGCCTGGGCTGCGGTAGCGCAGCTCGCCGACCTCGCCCGGCGGGCACGGCTCGCCGTCCTCGCGGACGACGCTCACCCGCGCGCCGGCGGTCGGCCGGCCGACGCTGTGGGCGGCCACCTCGGCGGGGTCGTCGGGGCGGGTGCAGGTGCCGGTGCCGAGCTCGGACATCCCCCAGACCACCACCAGGCTGGTGTCCAGCGCGGCCCGCACCTCGGCGACCAGCGCGCCCGCGACGGCCGCGCCGGCCGTCCGTACCTCGCGCGGGCGGAAGCCGACCGGTCCGTCGTCCTGCGCGAGGCGCGTGACGATGTCGTGCAGCTGGGCCGGCACCGCGAAGACCACGCTCGGGTCGGTCCGCCGGGCCAGCTCCAGGAACCGGTCCGGGTCCCAGCCGCGCAGCAGGACCTGCCGGCAGGCGGTGAACAGCGCCGTGTGCAGCGACTGCAGGCCGAACAGGTGCGTGAGCGGGCAGGCGGTGATGACCGCGCTGCCGAACGCCGCCGCGGCCGCCTCGGCCACCGGCGCGGTGTTCGAGAGCAGGCCGTCGTGGCTGTGGAGGCAGAGCTTGGGCCGGGCGGAGGTCGTGCCGGAGGAGGGGACGAGGACGAGCGGCTGCTCCGGGCGCACCTCCACCGGGTGCGGGGCACCGCCCAGCCAGTCGGCCAGCAGCCGGTCCACCGTGAGCACCCGGGGATCGGCTGGTCCGGTGACGCCCCCGGCGGTTCCCCCGGCCACCAGCACCGCACGCAGCGAGGGCACCGCGGCCAGCAGCGCCCCGGGGCCGTCACCGGCCCCGGGCGGGTCGGCCGGCAGCACGAGGACCGCCGGGTCCACCCGCTCCAGCAGCGCGCGCACCTCGGCCGGGCCGTTGCCCTGGTGCACCGGCAGCATCACGGCGCCGACGGCCGCGGCGGCCAGGTGCAGCGTCACGTACTCCCAGCAGTTGGGCAGTTGCAGCGCGACCACGTCGCCGCTGCCGACGCCCAGTTCCTGAAGACCGCGGGCGAGCGCGTCGACCTCGGTGCTCCACTGGCACCAGGTCCGTGACCGGTCCCCGTCGGTGAGCGCCACCGCGTCCGGGGCCGCGCGCACGGCGGCGGCGAAGACCGCCGGCAGCGTGAGGCCGCGCAGGGCCCCGCCGGACGGGTCGTCCGAAGGGCCCGGCCGGCTCTCGTCGGCGGCCGGATCAATCGCGTAGTCGTCGATACGGACGGGCACCATCACTCCCCGGAGAAGCCGGCCACGGTACGGTCTGCTGTTCCATGCTCGACCGGGGAGCACCGGGAAAGCCCTAGAGGTGCCCGGAGGGGACTCGCTGGCCGGGGACGGCGGTGTCGAGCAGCATCCGCAGCGGCGCCGCCTTGACCACGGTCTCGTCGAACTCCGCCGCCGGGTCCGACAGGGCGATGATCGCGCCGCCGACGCCGTACCGCAGCCGCCCGCCGCTCAGCACCAGGGTGCGGATGACGATGCTCAGGTCGGCGGCCCCGTTCAGCGAGAAGTACCCGATGGCGCCGGAGTAGAGGCCGCGCGGTCCGCCTTCGAGCCGGTCGATGATCTGCATGGTCCGGATCTTCGGGGCTCCGGTCATCGAGCCGCCGGGGAACGCGGAGCGGACCGCCGCGACCGCCGTGGTGTCGGCGCGCAGCCTCGCCCGCACGGTGCTGACCAGCTGGTGCACGGTGGCGTACGTCTCCACCTGGAAGACCGGGTCGGCCACCACCGTGCCGACCTCGGCGCAGCGCCCGAGGTCGTGCCGGACCAGGTCGACGATCATCAGGTTCTCGGCCCGGTCCTTCTCACTGGTCGTCAGATCGGCGACCAGCAGCGCGTCCTCGGTCGGTGTCGCTCCCCTCGGCCGGGTCCCCTTGATCGGCTTGGACTCCATGAACCCCTGCCGGTCGACCCGCAGGAAGCGCTCCGGGGAGGTGCTCAGCACGGAAAGGCCGGGGAAGTCGAGGAAGGCGCCGAACGGCGCGGGGCTGGCCCGGCGCAGGAAGCGGTAGGCCTGCCACGGGTCGAGGTCGGCCGGCGCCTCGATCATGTTGGTCAGGCAGACCTCGTACGTCTCACCGGCCCTGATCTCCTCCCGGCAGCGCTCGATCAGGCCGAGGTAGGCCTCGCGGTCGTGCCGCAGCTGCAGGTTCGCGCCCTGGCACTGCGCGGGTGGTCCGCACGGTGCGGGCGGCTGGTCGGCGCAAGCCGCGAGCTGCGCCGCCGCCGAGGCCAGCCAGGCCCGGGCGGCGTCCTCCCGGCCGTCCTCGGCGAGGGCCAGCAGGTGGCTGGTGCCGGAGCGGTGGTCGAGCACGACCGCCCGGTCCGCGAAGACCATGGCCGCGTCGGGGTCGGCGGAGCGGTGTGTCCGCTCGCCGTCGCACTCGGCCTTCAGCTCGTAGCCCAGGCAGCCGACCCAGCCGAGCGCGAAGTCGAAGGGCAGGTCGGGCAGGTCGACCCGCAGGGCCTGCAGGTCGCGCTCCAGCCAGTCGAGGAAGGCGCTGTGGACGATCTGGGTCGCGTCGGCGCGCGTCACGGTCACGGTGCCGGCGAACACGTCGGCGGTGACCACCCGCGCGAGCGGGCCGGAGGCGTCGCCCAGGACGGAGACCTGTCCCAGGGCGCCGCCGGGGCGGCTGCTGTCCAGCCAGAACGGCCGGTCGCCGGAGCGGAACAGGCGGTCGAAGACCACCTCGGCGTCCCACTCGGTGGTCAGCCGCTCAGCCAGGACGCGCAGCCGCCGGACCGGTGGACCGTCGCCGGTGCCGGAATTCGCGTGCGGCGCGGTCCTCGGCCCGGTCATCGGCGCGGTCCTCGGCGCGGACCTCGGGGCAGGGGTCGCGGTCCGAGCGGGTCGGCGGCGGCCGTGCAGCCGGGTCAGCCGCCGGAAGTTCTTCAGCAGCCGGTGGCCGCCCTCGGTGCCGATGGACTCGGGGTGGAACTGCACGCCCCACAGTGGCAGCGCCCGGTGCCGCAGCGCCATGACCACGCCGTCGTCCTGGGCCCAGGCGGTCGGTTCCAGGTCGGCGGCCAGGTCGGTGACGGCGAGCGAGTGGTAGCGGACCACCTCCAGCGGTTGCGGCAGCCCGTCGAAGAGGCCGCTGCCGTCGTGCCGGACGCGTGAGGTGCGCCCGTGCCGGGGCTCGGGCGCGCGTTCCACCCGGCCGCCGTGGGCCAGGGCCATGCCCTGGTGCCCCAGGCAGACCCCGAGGACCGGGAGCCGCCCCTCCTCGGCGATCCGCGCGCAGAGGCCGAAGTCGGCGGGGCGGTGCGGGGTGCCCGGCCCGGGCGACAGGACGACGTTGTCGAACCCGTCGAGCAGCTCCGGCCGCCAGGCCGGGTCGTCGTTGCGGATCACCTCGGGCTCCCGCCCGTTCACCTCGGCGAGGTAGTGGAAGAGGTTGTACGTGAAGGAGTCGTAGTTGTCGACGAGAAGTGTGCGCATCAGAGGGTCCTTGTTCGGCACGTGCCCTGGACGGAAGGCTCGACGAGGCGGCGGTGGCACGTCAGGGCCGGTCGAGCTCGCGCGCTATCTCGTCGTTGACCGCCGTCTGGCGGTCGGTGAGGAAGAAGTGACCGCCGGGGAAGACCCGGAGCCGGAACGGTCCGGTGCTGTGGTGCTGCCAGGCCCGCGCCTCGGCGAGCGAGGTGCGCGGGTCGTCCTGCCCGGTCAGCACGGTGAGCGGGCAGCGCAGCCGGCGGTCCGGCGGGCAGCGGTACGTCTCGATCGCGCGGTAGTCGGCGCGCAGCGCGGGCAGTGCCATGCGCAGGATCTCGTCGTCGCCCAGGAGCTGGGCCTGGGTGCCGTCGAGCAGCCGGATCTCGGCGAGGATCCCGTCGTCGCCGAGCCGGTGCACCGTCTCGGTGCGGGTGGTGGAGGGCCCCCGGCGGCCGGAGGCGATGACGGCCTTCGGTGCGTGCGCCCCCTGCTGTTCGAGGCGCCAGGCCGTTTCGAAGGCCAGCACCGCGCCCATGCTGTGGCCGAACAGGACGGTGGGCCGCTCGTCCAGCGTGAGGAGCTGGTCGGTGATCAGGTCGGCCAGCGTGCCGATGTCCCCGACGCAGGGTTCGCGGCGCCGGTCCTGCCGTCCCGGGTACTGCAGGGCGATCACGTCGACGCCCGGGGAGAACCGGGTGGCGACCGGGCGGTAGAAGCCGGCGGAGCCGCCGGCGTGCGGGAAGCAGACCAGCCGCACGGGACTGTCCGGGGCCGGGTGGAAGCGCCGCAGCCACAGCGCCGTGGAGGTGTCCGTGCCGTTCACGGGGGCCGTTCCTTTCGATCGGACGGGTGGGGTCAGGCCTCGTGGACGGTGATCGCCCGGGACGGGCAGAGACCGCCCGCCCGGCGCACGTCCGGCCACTCCGCGGCGGCGGGCCGCCGGGTGACGACGGTGACCAGGCCGTCCTCGTCCTGGTCGAAGACCTCGGGCGCGTTCAGGACGCACTGGCCGGCGCCGATACAGCGGGTGGTGTCGACGGTGATGTGCATGAGGGTCCTCCCGGTGGTCGGTGCCTACCAGCGGACGGGCAGCTCGTGCAGCCCGCACAGCACGCCGTCGTACTTGAAGGGCAGTTCCTCGATCGGTACGGCGAGTTCCAGGGTCGGAACGCGCTCGAAGAGCCGGCGGTAGGCGATCTCCAGTTCGACCCGGACCAGGTTCTGTCCGAGGCACTGGTGCACGCCGTAGCCGAAGGCGACGTGGTGGCGTTCGGTCCGGGCCGGGTCGAAGGCGTGCGGGCAGGCGAAGACCTCGGCGTCGTGGTTGGCCGCGCCGACCAGCGGCACGATGCCCTCGCCCGCCCTGATGAGGTGCCCGGCGATCTCCACGTCCTCCACGGCCACCCGCAGCGACACCAGGTCGGCCACCGAGTGGAGGCGCAGGGTCTCCTCGACCGCGCGGTCGTCGCCCTTCCACTCCGGGTTGGCGAGCAGGGTCACCACCCCCAGGGCGATGTTGTTCGCGGTGGTCTCGTGGCCGGCGATCAGGAGCAGCAGCAGGACTCCGGAGAGCTCCTGCGTCCGGATCGCGCCGGTGGCCAGCAGCCTGCTGATCAGGTCGTCGCCGGGCCACTTCTCCTTGATGGCGACGAGCCTGTTGATGTAGCGCAGCAGTTCCCTGGTGGCGGTGTCGCGCTGCTGGTCGGTCGAGGCCCGGATGGTGATCAGCGTCCGGGTGCGGGACTCGAAGAAGTCCCGGTCGACCGGCGGCACCCCGAGCAGGGTCGAGATCACCAGCGACGGCACGGGGAGCGCGAACCCGGCGACCAGGTCCGCCTCGTTCCCTCCGGCGAGCAGTGCGTCGAGGCGCTCGTCGACGATGCGTTCGATGGCGGGGCGCATCTCGCGGACCCGCCGGACGGTGAACTCGGGGATCAGCGCCTTGCGGAACCGGTCGTGCTCGGGCGAGTCCAGGCCCACGAACCAGCCGGGGATCTGCTCCTGCCGGGGCACTCCCATGGTGGCGCTGATGTTCGGGAAGCCCGGATGGTCGGGGTTGGAGCTGATGCTGCGGCTGGTCAGCACCTCGCGCACGTCCTGGTGGCGGGTCACCAGCCAGCACTTGTTCCCGTTGGGCAGGTAGGACAGCACCAGCCCCTGCCGGCGGCGGTACTCCTCGTAGCGCGGCGGCGGGAAGGGCTCGCCGGGCCTGCGCAGCGGGAAGTCCACCACGGTGGGCTCGACGCCGGTCATGAGGCGCTCGCGTGGAAGGCGCGGATCTTCCCGGTGATGTACTCCTGGTCGGCCGCGGTCAGCGCGTTGTAGGTCGGCAGGTAGAGGCCGTCCTCGGCGAACCGGTTGGCGTTGAGCGTGGGCCAGTGCGGGGCGAGGTAGCCCGGCTGGCGGCTCATCGGCTTGAAGAAGAGCCTGGTCTCGATGCCCTCGCCAGCCAGGAAGGCGCGCAGTTCGTCGCGGCGTTCGGTGCGCAGGTCGTACATCCACAGCACGTCGCGCGCGGGCATCAGGGTGAGGCCCGGGATGTCCTTGAGGCCCTGGTCGTAGCGGTGTTCGATCTCGCGGCGGGTGGCGAGGATCTCCGGCAGGCGCTCCACCTGGGCGAGCGCGACCGCCGCCTGGAGCGCCGTCATCCGGAAGTTGTAGGCGAGTTTCTTGTGCAGGAAGCTGTGGTCCGTGGTGAAGGCCATGGCGCGCAGGTGCGCGAGCTGGCCGGCCAGGCGCGGGTCGTCGGTGAGGCAGATCCCGCCCTCGCCGGCCGTGATGATCTTGTTGGCGAAGAGCGAGTAGCACGCGATGTCGCCCACCGGGCGGATGCCGTGCGCCTCGGCGGAGTCCTCGACGACCCTGAGGTTGTACTGGAACGCGATGTCCATGATCGCGTCCATGTCGCACCGCCGGCCGTAGACGTGGACGGGCATGACGGCCTTCGTCCGCGGCGTGATCCGCTCCTCGATCCGCGCCGGGTCGATGTTCAGGTCGTCGCCGCAGTCGACGAAGACCGGGGTCGCGCCGGTGTAGCTGACGGCCCAGGCGGTGGCGATCATGGTGAATTCGGGGACGATCACCTCGTCGCCGGGGCCGATGCCGAGCGCTCGCAGTGCCAGGGTGAGCGCCGTCGTCCCGGACGAGCAGGCGACGCCGTGCGCGATCGAGTTGTAGTCGGCGAAGGCCTGCTCGAAGCGCCGGACGTAGGGCCCCTGCGAGGAGATCCAGCCGTCGTTGATCGTGGCGGTGACGTATTCGAGTTCCCGGCCGTCGAGACCGGGCCGTGACACGGGGTACCTGAACGTCATGTGGTCCTCACTCCTGGTGCTCCGTCACTTCTGGACGCGGGTGCGGTCGCCGCTGCCCGGGCGGCTCAGCGCGGGGAGGCCGAGGATGAGGTCGGCGGCCCGGACGCGGCCGCCGGCCGCCCGCTGCAGCCCCCCCAGTCGTTCGGCGCGGCTGCGGAACGACGGATCGTCCAGCACCCGGGTGAGCTTGTCGACGACGTCGTCGGGGTCGACGGTCTGCGGCCGGTCGAGGGTGAGGCTGATGCCGAAGTCCCGGCCCCGCACCGCCTGGTCGAAGCAGTCCACCCAGAGCGGGCGCACCACCAGGGGCTTGCCGAAGTACACGCCCTCGTGGAAGCCGTTGCCGCCGCCGTGGGTGAAGAACACGGCGACCGCCGGGTGGGCGAGGACGTCGAGTTGTGAGGGCAGCCAGCTCTCGATGCGCAGGTTGCCCGGGAGCGACTCCCGCGCGGGCAGCAGGCGCTGCTGCTCCTCGGGCAGCTTCCACAGCACGTCGTGCCTGCCGTCGAGCCGGCGGGCGACCTCCACCAGGGCCCCGACCTGGTCGCGGGTCAGCCGGGTGATGGTGCCGAACCCCATGTAGACGACGGACGACCGGGCGTCGAGCCAGGCGCCGAGGCCGTCGTCCGCCCCGGTGCCGGAGGCTTCCGGCAGCGGTGGCATCACCGCGCCGACCAGCTTCATCTTCTCCGGAATGTCGAAGGGGTAGTCCAGCTCCGGAACGGAATTGCACAGGACCATTTCGGCCCGGTCGATCCGGGTCATCGGACTGGGCGCCGGCAGGCCCAGTTCCCTGCGGATCCGGTTGTCCGCGGAGAGGACCTTGCTCATGCTCGGGGTGAAGAACAGGGCCAGTGTCCGGAGCTTGAAGAATCGATTGCCCAGACGCTGTGCGAACGTCATCGGGAACGGAAGTCCGGAGTGCGGGACGGGAAAGTCCTTCGGGGTGTAGGAGCTGCCGAACGGATTGTGCGACGTCAGCACATTGCTGGGCAGGAACGGCACGCTCAGGACGAAGGGGATGTTCCTGGTCAGTGCCAGATCGACGGCGAACGAGCTCATGGATTCGATCACCATGAGCGCCGGGTCGATCTTCGCCACCAGGGATTCCAGGCGGCGGTACTTCTCGGCCTGGAGATCCGGCCGGTACGACTGGCGGATGACCGCGCGGTGCGCCTTGAAGCGCGAGGTCTGGGTGACCTCGCGGTAGACCTCGTCGCTCCAGCTGACGGCCGACAGCTCGGAGAAGACCTCGCCGAGGGAGGCGAACTCCACCGGCGTACGCCCCGCCGACCCCTGCACGTCCGCACGCCGGGGCTCGTCGGTGGCGAACCACAGGTCGGGCGTGCCGCGCTGCGCGAGCTCGCGGGCCAGGACCAGCATCGGGTTGAGCAGGCCGCTCTCCGGCAGGCTGACGAAGAGGATCGGCCGTGGTGCGGTGGTCATCGGACTCCCTGGGGCATGGCCGGGGCGGGGCGTGGTGGCTGCACCAGAACTTGGTCTCACGGCCGGCGCCGGGAAATCCTTAGACTCGGGCGGCGCACGCCCGGGGCGGCACCGGCGCGGAGGGGGTTCGAGCGTCCGGTATGCCCGGATTGTCGGTACGGTGGCGGGGTTGCCACGGCTCGCCACCGACAGTCATTCTTGATACTTCTCATATGGTTCGGATCGTCGACGGAGGGTAGCCTGACGCAGGGCGCGCACCTTTGTGGTGCAGCGCTCTAAATGTTCCCGGGAATATCGAGACCCGGACTGTTTCGCCAGGGTGACGGGGGGATTGCTTTCATGAATCACGCGACCACTCCGGTGCTGCCCACCCCGATAGCCGGCCGTACCGGCGAGCTGAAAGTCCTGGAGACGCGGCTCGACGCCGCCCGCCGCGGCCGGGCCGGCCTGGTGGTGATATCCGGGACCACCGGAATGGGCAAGACCCGGCTGCTGCGGGCCTTTCTGGAGAGCGCGGCCGACCGGGACGTCACGGTCTCGCACGGCGCCTGCGGGCGGACCGCGGTCGGGCCGGGCTACGCCGCCGCGCTGGCCCTCCTCGGCCGGTTCGGCCTCACCGGCCAGGACGTGGCCGACCGGCCCCGGGCCGCCTCGCACTACCAGGTGCTGCACCGCCTGCACACGCTCGTGGCCGGGCTGACGGCGGACCGCCCGCTGGTCCTGGTGCTGGACGACGCCCACGCCTGCGACGAACAGTCCCTGCGCTGGCTGGACTTCACGCTCCGCCGGGCCCAGGGCCTGCCGCTGCTGGTGGTCCTCGCCCGGCGCACCGAGGGCGAGCCGGCCGCCCCGCAGGCCTGGGCCGACCTCGTCGCGCAGCCCGCGTACTCCACGGTGCGGCTCGGTCCGCTCGGCCTGGCCCAGATCGGCGCCCTGGCCCGGCAGGTCTTCCGCGCACCGGTCGAGCCGTCGTTCGCCGAACGTGTCCTCGCCTGCTCCGGCGGCAATCCCCGCCGGGCCACCCGGCTGCTGCGCGCGCTCTGCGCGGAGGGCGTACGGCCGGACGCCCGCGGTGCGCACCGGGCCGCCGAACTCGGCGGCCGGCTGGTCGTGCTGTCCGTGCACGGCCGGCTCGCCCGGATGCCCGCCTGGGTCCGCGAGGTGGCCACCGCCACCGCGGTGCTCGGCGAGGACTCGCCGGACCTCGTCGCCGCCCTGGCCGGCATCCCCGGCGCCCTGGTCCAGGACGCCCTGGGGCTGCTGCGCCGCTGCGAACTCGTCGCCGCGCGGCACCCGGCCCGGATGGACGAGGCGGTGCGCCGCGCCGTCCTCGACCCGCTCGGCGGCGGCGAACTCGCCCGCCTCCGCACCAGGGCGGCCCTTCTGCTCAGCGATGCCGGACGCCCGGCCGAACAGGTCGCCGGGTACCTGCTCCAGCTCCCGGGCACCCCCGAGCCGTGGATGGTGACGGTGCTCCGCGAGGCGGCCGCACTGGCCGAGGCCCGCAGCGCGCCCGGCAGCGCGGCCGGGTACCTGCACCGGGTGCTGGAGGCCGAGCCGCAGGACGACGCGGTGCGCCTGCGGCTGGCCGACGCCCTGGCCCAGGCCGACCCGATCGAGGCCGTGCCGCTGCTGCGCGAGGCCCTCGCGCGGGCCGCCGACGTGCGGGCCAGGGCCAGGATCGCGGTCCAGTACGGGATGACCTGCCTGGCCGCCCACCAGGCGCCGGCCGCCGCCGGGGAACTCGCCGCGATCCTGCGCGCCCTGCGGGCGCAGCTCGGGCCCGAGGACGAGCTGCGCACGGCCGTCGAGTCGGTCCTGCTGATCACCGGCTCGGCCGACCGCAGCACGGTCGCCCCGCTGCGCCGACGCGTCGAGCAGCCGGCCGGGCCGGACGCCGACGGCGCCGCCGCGCAGCAGCGGCACGCACTCAGCGCGCTGCTGTCCGCGTTGTACGGCAGCTCCAGGGAGGTGACGGTCGACCACGCCCGGCAGGTGGTGAACGCGGCGGGCCCGGTCGGGCAGAACTGGCCGCTGATCACCTCCGCGGTGGCGCTCGGCCTGGCCGACGAGACCCAGGACGCGCTCACCGTGCTGGAACGCGCGCTGCGGTACGGGCAGGGGGAGCACACGGCGTGGACCCGCGCGCTCGCGCTGTCCGGCCGGGCCCTGGTCCGCTACGCGATCGGCGCGATCCCCGAGGCGATGGCCGACGCCCGGACCGTCATCGAGACCGTCGGCGAGGAGAGCTGCGGCGCACGGCTGGCCCTGCCGCGGGTGGTGCTGGCCTCGGCACTGCTCGACCGGGGCGAGACCGGGCCCGCCGCAGACCTGCTGGCCGGGATCGCCCGCCCGCAGCCCCGGGGCTCGGTCCTGGACTACCACCCGTACCTGATGGCGCGTGCGCGGGTGCGGTGGGCCGTCGGCGACGGCGAGGGGGCGCTGCGCCTGCTGGTCGAGAGCGGCCGGGCCCAGCGCGAGGCGGGCCTGGTGAACCCGGTGTTCGCCCCGTGGTGGTCGCTGGCCTGCGAGGTCCTCGCCTCGCTCGGCCGCCCCGACGCGGCGCGGGAGTACGCGGAACACGGCGCCGAGTCGGCGCGGCGCTGGGGGACGGCGCGGGGGCTCGGGCTCGCCGCGCTCGCCCGCGGCGTGATCACCGGGGGGCGTCCCGGGGTCGAACTGCTCGCCGAGGCGGTCGCGCGGCTTTCCTGCTCGCCCGCCGCGGCCGAGCACGCCCGGGCGGAGTACGCGCTCGGCCGGGCCCTGCTGACGATCGGTGACCAGGCCGGGGCGCGGGAACACCTGCGTGCGGCCGCCGACCGCGCCCGGTGCTGCGGGGCGCTGGCCCTCGCCAGAGCGGCCCGCCGGCTGCTGATCAGCGCCGGTGGCCGGATGCGCGAGATCACCACCTCGCGGGTCGACATGCTGACCGGCGCGGAATGCAAGGTGGCCGGCCTGGTGGTGAGCGGGGCCAGCAACCGCCAGATCGCGCAGACCCTCTTCGTCACGGTGCGCACCGTGGAGACGCACCTGACGAACGTCTACCGCAAGCTCGGGGTCGGTCACCGCGCGGCGCTGGCCTCGGCGCTGCCCGCCCGGGCCGTCGTGGTGCCGGACGGCCGCCGCTGACCGGGGGCGGCGGCCGCACCGGTCCGGAAGAACCGCACGATCGTCCGAAGACCTGGGACTGACCATGGATCTGCCACCTGCCCTGCCCCGCTCCGGCGCCACCGCCCCGGGAGCCCCTCCGGCGGACCCGGAGCCGATCCACCGGGAGACCGAACGGCGAACCCTGACGGCGCTGCTCGCCGGCCTGCGGTCCGGCCGGCCCGCCGTCGTCACGGTGGCCGGCCCGCCCGGTTTCGGCCAGAACGGGCTGGTGCGCTGGGCGGCCCACCGGGCGGAGCGGGACGGGTTACGGGTCCTGCACGTCCGGGCGGCCCGGTTCGAGCGCGAGGTGCGCCACGGCGCCCTGGCCCGGCTGCTCGCGCCGCTCGACGGCGCGGCCGGTCGCACGGGACACACCGGCGGTCGACGGGCCGGGCCGGGCGCACCGCCGGGGCCGCCGGAGCCGGGAGAGTCGCCGGAGCCGCGGGAGCTCCCGGGGCCGGCCGAACTGGCCGCCACCGCACGGCGGTGGCCCACCCTGCTGGCGGTGGAGGACGCCCACTGGCTCGACGCCGCGTCGCTGCACTGGCTGTCCGCCCTGGTCCGGCGGTCGGTGGAGCTGCCGGTGGCCGTACTGGCGAGCGGCAGCGGTGTCACGGCCGAGGGGCCCGACTGGCTGAGCCTGCCCGCCGGCGCACCGGACCAGGTCGTGGTGTGCGAACTCACCCCGGCGCCGCTGGACGCCGCTGCCGCGGCCGCCGAGGTGGCGCGCTTCTGCGGCCGGGCCGGCGACCGGCACTTCACGGCGGTCCTGCACGAGATCGCCGCCGGCCACCCCGCGCTGCTCCGGGAGTCGCTTCGGCAGTTCGCCGCACTCGGACACCAGCCGGTCGCGGCGCGGGCGCCCGAGCTGAGGACGATCGGCGGCGGCGTCCTGGGGGACCACGTCGCCCGGGTGCTGAGCGGGCTCGGCGCCGAGGTGGCCGCCGTCGTGCGGGCGCTGGCCGTCTGCGGCGAGCTGCTGGACTTCGACGCCGTGTGCCGGCTCGCCCGGGTGAGCGCGCCGGGCGAGGACCGGCTACGGGCGGCACTGGCGGCGACCGGCTTCGTCCGCCCGTCGAGCGGCCGGCCGTACCTGGAGCCGGCGGTGCGGGCCCGGGTGCTGGAGGAGATGACCGTCGGCGACCGGGCCGACCTGCACACCGGGGCCGCCGAACTCGCCCACCGGGCGGCGGCGGACGACCAGGACGTCGCCGCCCTGCTGCTGGGCGCGCGGGCGACCGGGGCGCCCTGGGCGGCGGCCGTGCTGCGCCGCGGCGGCCTGACCGCCCTGCGGCACGGGGAGCCCGATCGCGCGACCGGGCTGCTGGCCCGTGCGCTGGAGCAGGAGGGCGACCCGCGGACCCGCGGCCGGCTGGACCTGGAGCTGGCCGTCGCGGAGCTGCTGAGCACGCCGGAGGCGGGGGACCGCCGGCTCGGCGGCATCGTCCGCAGCGCGGCTTCACCCGCCGCACTGCGGGTCCGCGCGGCCGACCTCGGACTGGGCTGGGGCGACGCCGACGCGATGCGCCGGGCCGTGGCCGAGGTGCTGCCGGCGACCCGGGGGCTGGAGCGGGACGATCTGATCGCCCTGTTCTGGTCCGCCGACGCCACCCCACCGGACGGCTCCGCGTCGTTCCCGCCCGAGGTGCCCGCGCTGCCCGACCCGCCGGCCTCGCCCGCGCAGGCCGGGGTCCGCGCGTGGCACCTCGCCCTGGCCGGTGACGGCCCGGAGCGGGTCAGGGAGCTCGCCCGCGCCGCGCTGGCCGGCCGGGAGGCTGTCGGCGGCGGGCTGTTCCAACCGCGCCTGGCCGCCTGCAAGGCCCTCATGCTGGCCGACGACCACGACGAGGCCGAAGCCGGACTGACCTCCCTGCTGTCCGAACTGACGGATGATCACCTCCTGGTGGGGCTTGCCCCGGTGCTCGCCGCCCGGGCCGAGCTGCGGCTGCGCCGGGGCAGGCCGGCCGCCGCGGAACGGGACCTCGGCGCCGCCGAGCGGGCCCTGCGACCGGTCGGCCGGTACGCCGTCACCCTGGCGCACCTGAGGGCGGTCCGGATCGTCGTCGAGCTGGAGTCGGGCCGACCGGACACGGCCGGAGCGCTGGCCGCGGCGCCGCTGCCCGATGCCGCGCAGGCCGGCGAACACTGGCCCGGGCTGCTGTTCGCACGGGCACTGGTGGCATCGGCCGGGGCGCGGCCGCAGGAGGCCAGGGAACTCCTGCTGGAGGCCGGCCGGCGGCTGCTGAACCGCCACCGCGTCAACCCGGCGCTGCTGCCGTGGCGTTCGCTCGCCGCACGGGCCTGCCGGGCGCTCGGGGACGAGCAGGAGGCGCGCCGCCTGAACCGCGCGGAGCTGCTGCTCGCCCGGCGGTGGGGGACACCGAGCGCGCTCGCCTGGGCCGAGCTGTGCGTCGAGCTGTGCGCCGGGTCGACCGAAGGGTCCGACCGGCCGGCCGCCCTGCGCCGGATCGTGCGCACGGCGGGCAGCGGGCCGGCCGGACCGGGCGGGCCTGCCCACACCCGGGCGCTGGCCGAGCAGTGCGCGGCCGAACTGGCGCAGGGCGGCCGCCGCGCCGCCGCGGCGGCGCTCGCGGAACTCTCGACGTTCGAGGACGCGACCCGTCCGGCCGGCCCGGTGGCGACGCGGGCCCGCCACCTCGCGCAGGAGCTGGCGCGGTCCGCCCGGTCGTGCGGCGGGGCGCACGCCCTCTGGGACGCTCTCACCCCGGCCGAGCGCCGCACGGCCCGGCTCGTCGGGCGCGGGCACACCAACCGCTCCGCGGCCGGCGTCCTCGCGGTGTCCACCCGCACGGTCGAACTCCGGCTGAGCCGCACCTACCTCAAGCTCGGAATCACTGGCCGCCAGGAGCTGTGCTCGTTCCTGCGCGCGATGGAAGGACGCTGAACGGATGCTGCTCGAACGGGACTCCCAGCTGGCCCTCGTACGGGAGGCGCTCCGCGACTGCGAGCGCGGCGGGTCCGCCCTGCTGGTGACCGGCCCGCTCGGCAGCGGCCGGTCGGCACTGCTGACCGAACTGGCCACCCGCGCCGAGGCGCAGGGCGTGCGGGTCCTGCGCGCCAACGCGGCACCGATGGAGCGGGACTTCACCCTGGGCGTGGTGCGCCAGCTGCTCGACAGCCTGCTTGCCGTGCCGCCCCGGTCGGAGCGCGAGCGCCGCCTGCGCGAGGCGGGCGACGCCCGGCAGGTGATCGGCGACGGCGTCCAGCCCGCCGGGGGAGCGGACGCCGCCCCCGGCGCCGGTGCCCACGACGGTGCCGACGCCGTGCAGGACGGCCTGCTGGCACTCCTGGGCGCCATCGGAGCGCAGACCCCGCTGCTGCTCCTGATCGACGACCTGCAGTGCGCCGACGAGGCGTCGCTGCGCTGGCTCGCCCACCTCACCGTGCGACTGCGCGGCCTGCGGGCCGTCCTGGTCTGCGCGCTGCGGGGCGGCGACCCGGCTTCCGCCGACCCGCCGGTGCGCGAGGCGACGAGCGGGATGCGCCGCCTGCCGGTCCCCGGTCCGCTGTCACCCGCCGCCACCCGACGGTTGGTCGAACGTCACTTCGGTGAGCCGGGCGACGAGGAGTTCGTCCGGGCCTGCCACGAGAGCGCCGCGGGCAGTCCGCTGTTCCTGACCTCGCTGCTGGCGGGTCTGGTGGCCCGCGGCGCCCGGCCGAACGCCGAACACGCCCACACGGCACGCCGGTTGCGCCCGGCCCGGCTCCGGGACCGGCTGGCGGGCTGCCTGCGCACCCAGCCGCAGCCGGTCCGGGACCTGGCCGCGGCGATGGCGACGCTCGGCGAGGAGAACGACCCCGGGCTGGTCGCGGCGCTCGCCGGGCTCGACCGGAGCGGCTGCGCCGCGGCGGCGCGGGCGCTGCGCAGGCTGGGTCTGCTGGTCGGCGGGGAGGCGCCGCGCTTCGTCCACCGGGTGGTCCAGGACGCGATCGAGTCCACGATGACCATGGCGGAGCGGACCGGCCGGCAGGAATCGGCGGCGGAGCTGCTGTACCGCAGCGGGCGCCCGGCCGAGCAGGTCGCCGCACAGCTGGTGGCCGTTCCGGCGGCCGGCCACGCCTGGGTGGTCACGGTGCTCCGCACCGCGGCGCAGAGCGCGCTGCGTCGCGGCGCTCCCGAGACGGCCGCCCGCTACCTGCTGCGCGCGCTGCTGGACAGCCCCGAGCAGAACGAGGACCGGGCCCGCCTGCTGATCGAACTGGCCGCCGCCGAGCACGCGTTCGACCCGGTGGCGGGGGAGCGGCACGTCGCCCAGGCGATCCCGCTGCTGGCCACCGCCACCGACCGGGCGGCCGCGGCGCTGCGCCTCGCGCCCGGTGTGGTGGGTGCGGTCGGCCGGTCGTCGCTGGTCGTGCTGCGGCAGACCGCCGTGGAGCTGGGCCCCGCCGACCTGCTGCGGGGCTCCGCGCGTGCGGTCGCCCTGCGGATGGAGGCGCGGCTGCGGTACTGCGCGCGCGAGGACGGTGCCGAACTCGCCGCCGCAGTAGCGCGGTTGTGCGGGCTCGGCGAGGAGCCGGCGGTCTGCTCGGGTGCCGAGCGCGAGTTGCTGGCCGTCCTGTTGGACGCGGCGACGCTCGGCCGCAGCCTGCCGGCCGCCGAGGTCGCCCGCCACGCCCACCGGATCCTGGAGCGCGAGCCGGCCACCGCGGTGCCGACGCACTCCGTCCTGCCGCTCGTCGTGTGCGCCCTGGTCGGCGCGGACTCGACGCGCTCCGTCCAGGCCTGGCTGGCGGCGCGGGAGCGGACCAGGCGGGAGAGCGGCGCGGCCGCGGACGCGCTAGGCCACGCCGAGCACGCGCTGGTCCAACTCGGTTGCGGGCGCCTGGCCCTGGCGCGGGAGCACGGTGAGCGGGCGTTCGACCTGGCCGCGTCCGACTGGCAGCGCAGCGGTGCGCTCGCCACGGCCGCGCTCGCCGCGGTCGCCCTGGAGGGGCGGGACGGCGTGCTGACCGAACGGGTGCTGGCCGAGGCGGCCCGCCGACCACCGGCGGGCCTGTTCGAGACGGCGATGCTCCGCTTCCTCCAGGTGTCGGTCGAGGCACAGCGCGGCCGGCGGGAGCAGGCCCTGGAGACGGCGCTGGCGTGCGGCCGGGAGCTGATGGCGGCGGGCTGGCGCAATCCGGTGCTGTTTCCGTGGCGGCCCTGGGCGATCACCTTGTCGCATCTGCTCGGCGACTCCTACACGGCACAGGCGCTCGCCGAGCAGGAGTACGCCGAGGCGCTCTCCTGGGGGGCGCCGGTCGGGGTCGGCCGCGCGCTGCGGCTGAAGGGGCGACTGCAGGACGGCAGCGCGGGTACCGAGCTGCTGCGCGAGGCCGTCGAGATCCTGCGCGGCTCCGCCAACGAGCTCGAACTCGCCCGTGCGATGCGCTCCTTGGGGAGCCGGCTGGGGCGGGGCGCGGAGGCGGAGGCGATGCTGCGCGGAGCCGCCGAGCTCGCGGCCGCCTGCGGCACCCCGTGGCCCGGTCCGGACAGCGGCGCCGCGATCGGCGCGCCGGCCGGGGCGGTGCTGACCCCCGCCGAGCGCCGGGTGGGTGCACTCGTGGGCGGCGGGCTGACCAATCAGGAGATCGCCGAGTCCCTGGGGGTGAGTTCCCGCGCGGTGGAGAAACATCTGACGAACTCCTACCGGAAGCTCGGGATAACGGGCCGGCGCGAGCTGACCGCGCTCCTCGGCGGGGCGCCGGCCGCCGCCTGTCGGTGAGCGGGGCCGGGGGATTCCCGCGGTCCTCGTACGGTGGTTCGGTGACCGCCCGTTCGGCCCCCCGGTGGCGGGGCCGGACGGGCGGTCCGGCATTCCCGGTGCCATCGCTGGTCAGCGCGGTGACCGGCGGTGCGCCGGGCACCGCACCGTACCGAACCCCCGAAGGTGTGGATGCGGACCGAACCGTACCGGTGATCGACCACGGGGTTGGCGGTGAACATGCCTGGGCGCATTGACCGGAATCGCCGCGCAAATCTAGGCTCTCTTTCGTACCCCATCGTGTTGGCCGTGGAAATGCCAGCGGTGCGGCGGGTACCTGCTCCCGGGCCTTTTCGGCTCCCGTGCTTTCGAGTTCGTGAAGGGAAATGAGTTCCTTGGCTATTTCCGCTCCCGTCCTGGAGGACTCGGCGCCGACCGTGGCGCCGGATGTCGAGTCCGACCGCGCCGGGTCGGCCCAGCTCCATCCGCTGCTCGACCAGCCGGGTCTGAACATGGCCTGTCTCGATCGGACCCTCACGATCCAGGAGGCCACCCAGGAGTTCTTCCGGCAGTTCGGGAACTCCGCCGCCGGCCTGTGCGGCCGCACCTTCTGCGATCTGGTCCACCCCAGCGTCCACCAGCCGCTGCTGCGGCAGTTCGCCGGCCTCGTCGAGGGCCGCCGTGACCGCTTCGCCACCGAGGTCATCGCGGTGGGCGCCGGAGGTGACGCGTTCACCGTCCCGCTCACGGCCGTCGCCGTCCAGAGCGGGACCCCCGAACTCTCCTCCATCCTGGTGATGATGTCGGCGCGCCGGGAGGCCGCCGACCCGGAGGTCGCCAGCAGTCGCAAGAAGATCCTGAGCGAGATCGACGCCCGGATCCTCGAAGGCATCGCGGCCGGCGTCTCCACCGTCCCGCTGGCCGCGCGGCTCTACCTGAGCCGCCAGGGCGTCGAGTACCACGTGACCTGCCTGCTGCGGAAGCTCAGGGTGCCCAACCGGGCCGCCCTGGTGTCCCGCGCGTACTCCATGGGCGTCCTCAAGGTGGGAATCTGGCCGCCCAAGGTCGTCCAGGACTTCATCAAGTGAGGCCGCGCGGCCGGCACCGGGCCGTCCGCCCGGTGCCGTCCGCGCGCTGCCGGGCCGAGGTCCTGACCTCGGCGAGCCTGCCCCGGCCGGGCCGGTGAGCGCCTGGCGTTCCCGGTCCGGTGGCGCGCGGGATCACGCCGCCGCCCAGGCGCTCGGCGCCCGGTACGGCACGAACCTCCAGCAGGCCCGGCGCGGCGCCGCGACCGGTGCCGTGCGGGAGGCCTCGGCCGCCACCGCGCCCTCCCGGCAGTGCCGCAACAGCGCCACGGTGATCGCGGCGAGTTCCTCACCGCTCACCCGGCCGCGCAGGATGCGCAGGACCGGCCCCTGAACGTCTCGGTCGACAACGTCGACAACGGTGTCGACTGGCACGATTCCCCCGTTTCCGCAGGAGTGATGGGCGGCACCGGTCGATTCGATTCACCGACCGGCGGGTGGCACGACTCCGATCGTACGGAGACCGCACTGGGGAAATTCGCAGAGCCGGCGCCGGCGCGCGGTGGCCGCGCACGGCGGCCGGGAGCAATGCGGGGGTGCCCGACGTTGCCCTGGCGGGACATCAACTCAGTCCCGTGGATGGCGCGTTGGCAAGGCCGGCCGGCCCTGCGGCGCGCCGGCGTGCCGTCCCGGGCGTGGAACAGGCGCGCGGCACGGTCGCCACGACCGAAACGAGGACGCCCGTGCCACCACCCCGCTCCGTCCGCCGTCCGCTGATCGCGCTGCTGGCCGTGCTCGCCGCGCTCGCGTTCCCGATCGCCCCGGCGGCCGCCGCCTCCGCCGGCAGCGGCGCCGAACTCCCCCGGCTCCGCTCGCTCTACGTGGCGATGCCGGACGGCGTCCGGCTCGCCGTCGACGTCTGGCTGCCGCCGGGCACCACCGTCGGCCGGCGGCTGCCGACCGTCCTGCAGACCGAACGGTACTGGCGCTCCCGGGAGCACACCGGCGGGCCCGAGAACGACCCCAGGGCCGGTGTCGCGGGCCGCTGGAACGAACGCGGCTACGCCTTCGTGGTGGCCGATCTGCGCGGCACCGGCGCCTCGTTCGGCACGCTCGACGCCGAGCTCGGCCGGGCCCTGATCGCCGACAGCGGCGCGCTCGGCGACTGGATCGCCGCCCAGCCCTGGTCCAACGGCCGGGTCGGCACGACCGGCGTCTCCTACGGCGGCGACACCGCGATCCTCGCCCTCGGCCTGCGCAACCACCACATCACCGCCGCCGCGCCGAACTCCTACGACTTCGACCCCTACGAGGACCTGATCCGCCCCGGTGGGCTGCTGATCGAGCCCCGGGTCGCCGTCTACTCCCTGCTGCTGCGGATCCTCGACCGGGCCGACGGCACCACCTGCGCGACCAGCGCCGAGACCGAGCGGCTCTGCGAGGAGTACGGGCTGACCGGCGCCGCGCCGAAACCCGTCGACGGGCCGGACGGACCGGCGCTGCGCGCCGCCGCGCGCGCCGAGCACGCCGCGAACGCCAACCTCGTCGACCTCGCCCGCACCGGGGTGCACCGCGACTACACCGACGGCCCGCAGAGCTGGGCGGTCACCGGCGTGGCGCAACGCTCCGCCGCCATCGAGGCGGGCGGCGTCCCGGTGCACACCGACGCCGGGTGGCTGGACGCCGGCACCCCCAACGGCGTGCTGTCCCAGTTCACCGGCCTGTCCAACACGCAGGAGAGCTGGATCGGCCCCTGGAACCACGGCCAGGGGTACCTGGCCGACCCGTTCCTGCCCAGCCGGCAGCTCACCGGCGCCGAACGCCAGGAGATCGGGGAGCGGACCTTCGCGTTCTTCGACCGCTACGTCAAGGACGGCGAACACCCCGACGGGAAGCGCCGCGTGCACTACTACACCCTGAACGAGGGCCGCTGGCGGACCACCGACCGCTGGCCGGTCCCCGGGACGAGCACCCGGCGGCTCTACCTGGGCGACGGGAACACCCTCGGACGGCAGCGGCCGGCACCGGCCCCCGGGCGGTCCGACAGCGACCCGCTGGTCCTCGACCCCGCGGCCGGCACCGGCCCGCTGGACCGCTGGAACACCAACCTCACGGCCGATCCGGTCAGTTACCCCGACCGCGCCGCCGTCGACAGGAGGCTGCTCAGCTACACCAGCCCGCCCGTCCACGAGGACACCAGGGTGACCGGCCCGGGCCGGGTGACCCTCGACGTGACGGGCGTCAGCGGCGCGAGCGACGGCGCCCTGCACGTCTACCTGGAGGACGTCGCCCCGGACGGCCGGGTCACCTACATCACCGAGGGCCAACTCGCCCTCACCGACCGGGCGGTGGCCCCCCGGTGGAGCAACCCCGACTGGCGCCGGCTGCGCACCCCGCGCAGCTACGCGGCCGCCGACGCCACGCCGTTCCCGCAGGGCACGCCCCAGCAGGTGACCCTGGACCTCCAGCCGACCTCGGTCCTGTTCCGGGCCGGTGACCGGATCCGGCTCACCGTCGCGGCCGCCAACCCCGACTCCTTCCAGCTCCTGCCCGCCGACGGCAGGGCCGCCTACACCATCGGCCACGGCGCCGTGCGGCCCTCCTACGTCGACCTTCCGGTGGTCGGCTGACGGCTCCCGGCCGGGCGGCCCGCACGGCCCCGGCACGCGGCGCGGCGCCGTGAGCCGGGCATGCCGCGCCGCGCCCGGTCAGTCACTCCCGGCGGGAGCCGTGGGGCCGGGCCGGTGGGACGGGTCGGTCGCGAGGTCGATGAACAGGGCGGCGGACCAGCCGAAGCCGGAGGCCGCCCGGGGTGCGCGGGCGCCGGTCAGCGGGTTCCAGTACTCGTAGAGGCCGCCGGCGTCGCGCACCATGGCCAGGGAGCGGCGGTGGAGCTCGTCCGCGGTGGCGGTGAAGCCGGAGCGGCGCAGGCCGTCGACGAGCAGGTAGTTGACGTTGAGCCAGACGGGGCCGCGCCACATCGTGTCCGGGTCGAAGGCGGGGTCGTCGAACGCGACGGTGGGGACGGGGTGTTCGCCCCAGAAGGAGCCGGAGCGGAGGGTCCGCTCCAGGGCGGCGGCCACCTCGGCGGGCAGGCGTCCGGTGAACAGCGGCATCAGCTCCAGCACCGTCCGGACGGGCACCGGCGCGTCGTCCGCCAGCGTGACGAAGCGGGTGCCGTCCCAGCGTTCGGCGACCAGCAGCTCGGCGTGGGCGGCGGCGCGCGAGCGCCATCGGGCGGCGTCCGCCGGCAGGCCCAGGGCGTCCGCGATGTCGGCCAGGCGGTCGGCCTGGTGGATCAGGTAGGAGTTGAGGTCGGGGGGTTCGGCCCGGGGGCCGTAGTCCCAGACGGGGCTGTCGTCCAGGCCGGACGAGTAGGGGTGCAGATAGGCGGGGAGGCCGTCGCCGTCCGGGTCGGAGGCGGCGAACCACCAGTCGTGCGCGCGGACCAGCGCGGGGTAGACCGAGGCGAGGAACGGGAGGTCCGGGGCGCTCTGGTGGATCTTCCAGACGGCCCAGGCGGCCAGCGGTGGTTTGGTGACCGGCACCGGGTCGGGGGAGGGCGCGGTGCCGTTCGCCCGGCCGACGTGTTCGCTCAGCCGGGCGTGGTCCGAGCGGGGGAGGTCGGTGGTCTCGGCGAGCACGCCGTGGTCGTGGACGACGTCGGGGAGCCGGCCGTCGGGGAGCTGGTGGTCGAGGAGCAGCCGGATCTGGTCGCGGGCGAGCGCGGGCGAGGCGTGCCGCAGGGCCACGGCGTGGAAGAGCGCGTCCCAGTTCCAGACGCCGACGTAGCCGTACTTGGAGGGGACGAGCCCCTCGCGGCCGCCGATCGGCAGCAGGTTGACGGCCAGCGTCCACCAGGCCATCCGGGCCCGCTCGGCGAGGTCCGCCCGGACCGGTGGCATGCGGGCGAACCAGGCGTCCCAGCGGGCCTCGGCCGCGGCGCGCACGGCCGGCTCCGACCAGGTCCCCGCCGGGCCGGTCAGCACGTGGCAGCCGGTGAGCGCGAGGGCCTGGTCCGCGCCGTCGGGCCGGCGCCAGAAGGCCTGTGCGCGGTGGCCGGCGATCACCAGGGTCGAGGTGTCGGCGAACAGCAGGGACACCCCGCCGGCGAAGGCCACTTCGGTGGGTGTCGCCGAGACGACGGGCAGCACGCGTCCGGCGCGGTCGCGCACGACCAGGCCGCTCAGTTCCACTGTCTCCGTGAGTGGTGTCTCGTACTCGGCCCGGGCCACCCGGAGTCCGTCCGGGTGGGCCGTCACCAGCAGGCGCGAGCCGCGCTCGGTGAACGGCCGCTCCACGAGGTCCAGCGTGAACATCAGCGCCCTCCCAGGCCCGAGGAGGCCATGCTGTTGAGGATCTTGCGCTGCCCGACGAGGAAGGCGATCAGCATCGGCACCACCGTCATCGCGGACAGGGCGGCGGTCAGCCCGTAGTCGATGCCGCCGCGCTGGGCGTTGAAGGAGTCGAGCAGCAGCGGGATGGTGAAGAGGTCCGGGGTGTTCAGGAACACCAGCGGGAAGAAGTAGCTGTTCCAGCTCGCGAGGAAGACGATGATGCCGAGCGTCCACAGGCCCGGCCGGATGTTGGGCAGGATGATCCGCCAGAAGATGGTCCAGCGGCTCGCCCCGTCGATCCGTGCCGCGTCCTCCAGTTCGACCGGGACGGCCCGGATGAACTGGCGCAGCAGGAACACCGCGAACGGGTTGGCGACGGCCGGCAGGATCAGCGCCAGGTGCGAGTCGATGAGGTGGAGCCTGGCCAGCATGATGTAGAGCGGCACGATGGTGACCTGTGCCGGGACCATCTGGGTCGCCAGGAAGAGGCCGAACATCGGCCCCGAGCCGCGGAACGGTATCCGGGCGAAGGCGTAGGCGGCCATGGCGCCGGTGAACAGGGTGGCCGCGACGGTGATCGCCGCGATGTACATGCTGTTCCAGTAGGCCCGTCCGATCGGCACCTGGCGGAGGACGTCCGGGTAGTTCCGCGCGCGCCACGGCCCGGGCAGCCAGGCCAGCGGCTCGTTGATCATCTGGTTGACGCCCTTGAAGGAGGTCAGGATCATCCAGATGAACGGAAAGAGCATGAGCAGGCCGCCGAGGGCGAGGACGGCGTGCAGGAGGAGCTGCTTCCGGTTGGTCATGCCGGCCTCACGACTCGTAGTGGACGAAGCGCTTCTGCGCCTTGAACTGGACCGCCGTGACGACGAGCGTCAGCAGCAGGAGGATCAGCGCGGCGGCGCTCGACAGGCCGAACTGGAACTCGCGGAAGCCCTGTTGGTAGACCTTGTAGACGATGGTCTGGGCGCCTTCGTTGTGGTCGGGATTGACCAGCACGTAGATCAGGTCGAAGGCCTGGAACGAGCTGATCACCGACACCACCAGGGTGAAGAAGACGGTCGGCGAGAGCATCGGCAGGATGACGGAGCGCAGCGTCTGCCACGGCCCGGCGCCGTCGATGCGCGCGGCCTCCAGCAGGCTCGGCGGGATCGTGGCCAGTCCGGCCAGGAAGATCACCACGTTCAGCCCGAGCGACGACCAGATCGTCACCACCGCGATGGCGGGGACCACCCAGTCCGGATCCGCGAGCCAGTTCGGCAGCGTGACGCCGAAGAGGTCCTGGACCGTGCCGTTCAGGATGCCGTCGGTGCCGCCGCCGAGGATCATCTGCCAGATCACCGACACCGCGACCGAGCTGGTCACCACCGGCAGGAAGTAGATCACCCGGTAGGCGGTCCGGCCCCGCACGCCGTGCAGGGCGAGCGCCAGCAGCAGGGCCAGCACGAGCCCGCCCGGCACGGTGATCAGGCCGATCTTGAGGGTGTTCCACACCGCGCGGCCGAAGGACGGGTCGGTCAGCTGGGCCTCGAAGTTGTCCAGCCCGACCCAGGTCGCGTCGCCGAGCCCGTCCCACCGCATGAAGGACAGGACGATCGCGAAGCCGAGCGGGCCGACCAGGAAGGCCAGCAGGCCGAGCAGCTGGGGGGCCAGGAAGACCACGGCCCACCAGCGCTCCCGCCGCCGCCAGAGCGGCTCGCGGCCGGTCCGGGCGGGGCGGGCCCACCGGCGCGCCGGGGCCTGGCTGACGGCGCTCAACCCTTCTGGCCCTTCAGGTCGTCGACCAGCTTCTGGAGCTGGGTCATGCCCTCGTCGAACCCGAGCTTGCCCTCCCAGATCTTCATGAGGTGGTCGTTGATGGCCTTGGTCAGCCCGGGGACGGCCACCTCGTCGGGGTAGTTGGCGAAGCCCTTGTCCCGCACGTCGAGGAAGGTCTGGGCGTGCGCCGGGTAGTGGTCGCCGGTCACCAGGCTCTCGGCGCCCTTGATCGACGGCACGGCGCTGCCGCCCTTGAGCCGAAGCTGCTGGCCCTCCTTGCTGACGAACTCGCTCAGGAACGTGAAGGCCTCATCCCGGTGCTTGGTGTCCTTGTTGATGGTCAGGTAGGAGGCCGCGACCGCGCCCGGGATCGGCTGCCCGGACTCCGACGGGAACGGCACGATGTCGTAGTTCTGGCGGTCGCCGCCCTTGTCGATGCTCTCGATGACCCAGCGGCCGCCGGCGTAGAAGCCGACCTTGTGCTTGACGAACTGGGTGGCCGCGCTGTTGCCCTCGGGCAGCAGGTCGGCGGAGGCGAAGGTCTTGTCCCGGTAGCCGTCGAAGAGCGTCCTGAGGGCCTGCCGGGCCTTCGGGTCGGACGGCGCGACGAACCTGCCGCCGTCCCAGACCTTGCCGCCGAAGCCGTTGACCAGGCTGTAGTTGGCGCCGTACCAGTTCCAGAAGACGGAGCCGTACTTGTCCGCGGCCTTGAGCTTGGCGTTCATCTCCAGGTAGGTGGCCATGGTCCACCGGCCGGCCTCGTTCAGCGCGGCCGGGTCCTCGGTGATCCCGGCGGCGGCCAGGGCCTTCTTGTCGTACCAGAGGACCTCGGGGTTGGTGTCGTTCGGGACGCCGAAGGTGACGCCGCCCTTCTTCGCGCCGCCGTAGATGCCTTCGAAGAAGTCCGCGGGCCTGCTCCTGCTGCTCGGCCCGGCGAGCTGCTCGTCGAGCGGGGAGAGCACGCCGTCGGCGACGAGCTTGCCGATGTAGTCGTCGCCGACGTAGAAGACGTCGGGCGCGGTCTTCGAGGTGAGCTGGGTGAGCAGCTTGGGGTGGTAGTCCTCGTAGGAGGCGACGGGTTCGAGCTTCAGCGCGATGTTCGGGTGCCTCTTGGTGAAGTCCTCGGTGAAGGCCTTGAAGACCTCCATGTCCTCGGCCGAGCCCCAGGTGGACCAGCGCAGGGTGACCTTGCCGTCCTTGGCGCCGCCGGCCACGCCGGCGCCGTTGGTGCCGCTGCACGCGGACGCGGACAGCGCGATCGCCACGGCGACCAGGATTGCTCTGCTCTTCACAGCGGACATCGGGTGCCTCCGGGAGAGTTCGTGAGGGTGGGGGTGGGGCGGGGCGGGGTCAGGCGAGGCCGCCGCCGTCGACGACGAGGGCCGTGCCGGTGACGTAGCTGCTCGCGTCGCCGGCCAGGAACAGCACCGCGGCGGCGATCTCCTCGGGCGAGCCCGCGCGGCCCATCGGCCGGTCGGCGGCGTCCTTCTCGAAGGCCGCCCAGTCCGCCTGGAGTTGGCGTGCCTCGTCGCGGAGCATCGGCGTCATGGTGTCGCCGGGGTTGACCGAGTTGACGCGGATGCCGGCGGCGGCGTGGTCGATGGCCAGCGCGCGGGTCATGTTGACGACCGCGGCCTTGGAGGCGCAGTAGGACAGCGCGTTGCCGCCGCCCTTCAGCCCCCAGCCGGAGCCGGTGTTGACGATGGAGCCGCCCTCCGTCATCGCGGGGATGGCGAAGCGGCACATCAGGTAGACCGACCTGACGTTGACGGCCATCACGTGGTCCCAGTCGTCGGCGGAGATCTCCAGGGCGGTCTGGCGACGGATGATTCCGGCGTTGTTGAACAGGACGTGCAGCCCGCCGAAGGTCTGCACGGCGGTGTTCACGATCCGCTCGCAGTCGGTCTCGGAGGAGACGTCGGCCCGCAGGGCCGTGGCGCGGCCGCCGTCGGCCTCGATCTCGCGGACGAGGTCGGTGGCGTCCGCCAGGTCGGCGACGACCACGGCCGCGCCCTCGGCGGCGAACCGCCGCGCGGTGGCCCGGCCGATGCCCGAGGCACCGCCGGTGACGATGGCGACCTTGTTCTGCAGGACGTTCATGGAAGATCCTCGCTCGCTGACTGGATGCGGTACATCACGGAGGCGCGGTGCCCGGTGACGACCCGGGCGTGTCCGTTGAACGCGGCGTCGGCCTCGGCGTCCCCGCTGTCCACCAGCAGGGGCCGGCCGCCGAGCGCGGCGAGTTTCTGGGGGGTGGCGAGCACGACGATCCCGGCGAGCCGGTTCAGTACGCGCGGGCTGAACTGCTGGTTGCCCCGGCCGATCACGAAGCCCTGCCCGCCGATGACGGACAGCACGCCGTACGTGACCTGTGACATGGCAAGGGTGAGCAGCGTGTGCTCGGTGACGTCGGAGGCGAGCAGGGTGCCGTCCCGGACGACGTCCACCCCCAGCGGCGTCAGCTCCAGGCCGAGCGCACGCCCCACCGCGAGCGTGGTCGCCCCGGGCCCCAGCGCGTAGGCCGCGCCGGGCCGCATGGACGCCACCACCGCACGCGCGATCGACTCCGCCGATCCCGGCAGCTCCGCCGACGAACCGGTCTTGCGCCCGCTGAGCCGCGCCCGGGCCGCTGGCACCCGGAGGGTCCCGTACAGCCGGACCCCGACCCGGCCGCCCGCGCGGTGGGCCTCCTCGTCCAGGTCGACGACCTCCGCGTCGAGCGTCGCCCCGTCGAACCCGGCGGCGGTCGTCGCCGAGGCCAGGGGGCTGACCGCGAAGCACCCGGAGTAGACCTTCACCCCGGCCGGGATCCCGAGCACCGGGCCGGTCGGACCGGCGTCCAGGACGTCGCGGGCCGTGCCGTCCCCGCCGGCGAACAGCAACAGGTCCACCCCGGCGAGCGCCCGCACGGCCGCCCGGGTGTCCGCCGCGTCGGAGCCGCCGGCCCCGGGCCGGGGACGGTAGACGACCTCGTGGGGAACGCCGGCCGCGACGGCGCTGTCCCCGCCCATCGGGCCCGCGGCGGTGCGCAGCCGGATGCCGGGGCGCCGGCCGTGGAGCGCCGTGAGGGCGGTGGCCGCGCGGGCGGCGGCCCGTGGCACCGAGCCCAGGGCGAGCGCCCTGGCCTGGATGTCCGGGCCGTCGCTGCCCTTGAGGGCGGCGGGGCCGCCGAGGCCCGCCACGGGGTTCACGATCAGGCCGACGATCACCGACGGTGCTTCCGGCAGTAGGCGCGCCAGGTGGGGGACCACTGGGCCGGGTCGTCCAGGGAGGTGGTGTCGATCCTGTGGACGCTCTGGTGGTAGGGGGCGTTCTTGACGAACGCCGGGTCCTCCCGGGCCTCGGAGGCGACCTGGGCGAGGATCGCGGCGTACTCGTCCAGGTCCTCGCGGGAGTAGGACTCGGTCGGCTCCAGGGTGAAGGGTTCCGGGACCACGTAGGGGTGGTGGCTGGTCCAGTAGTGCACCCCGAAGTCGGCTGCGCGCACGCCGATCTCCTCAGAGTGCACGCCGGTCTCCTCGGTGAGCTCCTGCCAGGAGTACCGGACCTGCTCCACGCGCCGCCGGTCCGCCCAGGGCACGGAGGCGCCCGGGATCCGCAGGACCTTGTGCATCAGGTAGTTGTTGTTGAGCACGGCCGTCTCCGCGACCTCCCGCAGGCCCTCCGCGCCGAGCGCCATCACCCAGGCGTAGGCACGCACGACGTTGGGCGTGACCCCGAGGAACGGCCGGATCTTCCCGACCGAACGGGCCGGCGGGGCAAGGGTGTACGACTCGCCGTCGCGGTCGACGACCGGGCCGGGCAGGAAGGGGACGAGCGCCTCGGAGACGCCGCACGCGCCCGCCGCCGGCCCGCCGCAGGCGTGCGGCGTCGAGAAGGTCTTGTGCAGGTTGAAGTGGCACTGGTCGAAGCCGGCGTCCCGGGCCCGGGTGATGCCGAGGATGCCGTTGGCGTTGGCCTGGTCGTAGCAGGCCAACCCGCCGGCCTGGTGGACGAGTTCGACGAACTCGCGGATCCTCGGGTTGAAGATCCCGGTGTCCTCCGGGTTGGTGATCATCAGTGCGGCGGTGCGCGGTCCGACGGCGGCCCGCAGCGCCTCGATGTCGGGGCAGCCCTCGGCGTCCGGCATCAGCGTGATGACCTCGTACCCGGCGACCTTCGCGCAGGCCGCGTTCGAGGGGTGCGAGAACATCGTGGTGATGACCTGGTCGCGCTGTTCGCCCTCGCCCCGGGAGGCGTGGTAGGCGCGGATCATGGCGATGTTGGCGTAGATCGCCGCCGAGCCCGCGCCGGGCTGCAGGGAGACCCGGGCCATGCCGGAGATCTCCCGGAGGATCTGTTCCAGGCGCCAGTAGATCTCCAGCACGCCCTGCACGGAGTCCTCGGGCTGCAGCGGGTGCAGCTCGGCGATCCTCGGGTCCCGCACGAAGGTGTCGTTGACCTTCGGGCTGTACTTCATCGTGCAGGTGCCCTGACCGACGTCGATGTTCAGATCGGCGCCGAGGGTCTCCTGCGAGAGCCGCAGGTAGTGCCGGACCACCTGGTTCTGCGACAGCTCGGGCAGCGCGGGCGGGGTGGCGCGGCCGACGCCCTCGGGCAGCTCGACCAGCGGTGCGTCCGGGGCCGGGACGCCCACGCCGCGCCGGCCGGGCCGGGAGAGCTCGAAGAGGATCTCCTCGTCCCAGCGTGCCTGGTGGTAGCGGCGCAGGGCCGGTTTGGCGGCGACCGGCAGCTGCGCGAACGATTCTTCCTGCGAACTCACTTGGTGCCTCCGGTGGCCGAGAGGGCGTCCTTGACGGCCGCCGCGAGGGTGTCGATGTCGGCGATCGAGTGCCGTTCGGTGACGCAGACCAGGACCACCCGGGGCCCGAGGCGCACGCCGCCGAAGATGTTCCCGGTCCGCAGCGCCGCGAGCAGGGCGTCGGCGTCCGGCACCTCGACGGCGAACTCACGGAAGTGGAGGGCGTCCTGCTCGCGGACCAGGGCGCCGGCCGAGGCGAGGGCCCGCATGGCGTACCTGGTGCGGGCGAGGATCGTCTCGCCGATCTCGCGCATGCCCTGCGGGCCCATCAGCGCGAGGTAGACGCCGGCGGTGATGCCCCACAGGGCGGCCGCGGTGCCGACCCACTCCTTGCCCTCCTCGCGCAGCGCGAAGGACGTCCGGTCGTAGAAGACGTCGCCGAAGCCGTACTCGCCCGCGACGGCGGTCGGGGCGATGCCGAACAGCCGGGACGGGAACTCGGCGACCAGCCGCTCGTCGTCATGGCTCGCGATGAAGCCGGCCTGGCCGCCGCCGTACTGCTGGTGCATGCCGAGCGACTGGATGTCCCCGCAGACGAGGTCGGCGCCGTAGGACGCGGGCGGCGCGAGCACACCGAGCGAGATCGGGTCCGTCGACACGACCAGCAGCGCGCCGACGCCGTGCGCCAGGTCGGCCAGTTCGCGTCCGCGCGTCTCGATGACGCCGTGCACGTCGGGCGTCTCCAGGTAGAGCGCGGCGAAGGTGTCGTCCAGCGGGAGCTCCGGTGCGCCGGCCGGGGCGAGCACGACCTCGATGTCCGGGGTGAGGTAGTCGCGGATCTTGCTCAGCTTGTCGGCGGCGATCGCGCTGCCGAGGAGCACCCGGCTGCGGCCGGTGCGGCGCGCGGCCATCCGCAGGGCCGTTCCGGCGGCCTGGAAGCCGTCGTAGGTGGGCACGTTGACGACGTCCATCTCCAGGAGCTCGGCCATCATCGAGACGTACTCGAAGAGCGCCTGGAAGCGGCCGTGGTCCTCGTAGGGCTCGCCCGCGTAGGCGGTCAGGAACTCGCCGCGGCCGTTGACCTCGTCGCACACCGCCGGGACGTGGTGCGGGTAGCAGCCGTGGCCGAGGAAGCTCAGCGCCTCGGTGGTGTCGGTGTTGCGGGCCAGCAGGCCGCGCAGGTGCCGGACGAGGCCCTGTTCGTCGGTGAAGGGGGCGGGCAGGTCGAGCGGACGGGCCGGCCGGAGGTCGGCGGGGATGTCCGCGTAGAACTCGGCGACGCTCGACGCACCGATCTCGGCGAGCATCGCCGCCCGGGCGTCGGGCCCCGCGTTGGGGATGTAGGGATGGGTCACGGGTACTCCTCAGTGCTTCAGGACCACGGCGTCGCGCGGTGCGATGACCACCGAGCCGTGCAGGCGGCGACCGGTCAGCAGGTCGGTCCCGGAGGCGGGCAGGGGAACGGTGGCCGCGGCGGCCCCGTGGTTGAGCAGGAAGAGGTGGTCGCCGCGCCGGCAGGCCTCGACGCCGGGCGGCAGCTTCGCCCCGGTGACGCCGGTGACGCCGGCCGCGTCGAGCACCTCGTCGAGCACCGGCGTCAGGTCGTCGAGCAGGCAGCCGAGGTAGGTGACGGTGCCGCGGCGGGTGACGGCCGGCCGGCCGTCCAGCGGGCCGCCGCGGTAGCGCGCCAGGACGTGCGCGTCGTCGAGCTCCAGCCACTCGCTCCAGGTCCGGGCGGTCAGCCGGGTGCTGTTCCGGGCCGGGTCGTCTTGGGCCAGCACGTCCTGGGTCCGGCCGTCGGGGATCGGCCAGAACTCCTCGACGCGCAGCCCGAGCAGTTCCCGCAGCGGCCCGGGCGCCCCACCCTCGTGGACCTGGTCGGCGGCGTCCACCACCCCGCTGAACGGGCCGACGACCAGCCGGCCCGGGAAGGCGGCCAGGTTGGCGGCCTGTTCGGCGGTGCACAGGTAGAGGTTCGGTGCGATGACCACCTTGTAGCCGGAGAGGTCGCGGTCGGGCGGCGCCAGGTCGACGGCGATGCCGCGGCCGTGCAGCGGGGCGTACCAGGAGAGCAGGAGGCCGTGCAGCCGGAGCCGGTCGGACGGCAGCGACTCCGGCGCTTCGAGCCCCCACCAGCTCTCCCAGTCCAGCAGCAGGGCGACCTCGGCCCGCGTCGTGCTCCCCGCGACCTCGGCCAGCCGTCGCACGTCCGCGCCGAGGGCGAGCGTCTCGCGCCACTGCCGGGTGTCCGTCCCGCCGTGCGGCAGCATCGCCGAGTGGAACTTCTCCGGGCCGTAGCGGGCCTGGCGCCACTGGAAGAACATGACGCCGTCCGAGCCGTGGGCCACGGCCTGCAGGCTGTGCAGGCGCATGACGCCCGGTTCCTTCGGGACGTTCACCGCGCGCCAGCTCACCGCGCTCGGCGCCGACTCCAGGAGCAGCCAGGGCTGCTGCTTCAGGGAGCGCATCAGGTCGTAGCTGAGCGCGGCCTTCACCGGGGCCTGCGGGTCGGCGGGGTCGGGGTAGGCGTCGTCGCTGACGAAGTCCTCGGCGGCGGCCCACTTCCAGTAGTCGAGGTGGTGCAGGAGGCTCATGAAGTTGGTGGTCACCGGGATGTCCGGGGTGACCTCCTTGAGCACCTCGCGCTCGGCCTCGAAGCAGGCGAGCAGCGCGTCGCTGGAGAACCGGCGCCAGTCCAGGACCTGGGCGGGGTTGACCGGGCCGGGGGCCTTGCGGGGCGGGGCGAGCTGCGTCCACTCGGTGTAGTGCTGGCCCCAGCAGGACGTCCCCCAGGCGGAGTTGAGCCCTTCGAGGGTGCCGTACCGGGCCTGGAGCCAGCGGCGGAAGTCCCGGGCCGACTCCTCGCAGAAGCACTCGACCGTGTGGTCGCCGTACTCGTTGCCGATGTGCCACATGACCAGCGCGGGGTGGTCCCGGTAGTGCTCGGCCATGGCGCGCGCCAGCCGGACGGTGGCCTCGCGGAACACGGGGGAGGAGGGGCAGTACCCCTGGCGCGACCCGAACTCCAGCCGGGTGCCGGCGGCGTCGACGGGCTGCAGCTCGGGGTGGCGCCGGACGAGCCAGGGCGGTGGCGTCGCCGTCGCCGTCGCGAGGTCGACGGCGATCCCGTGCGCGTGCAGCAGGTCGAGGATCCGGTCGAGCCAGCCGAAGTCGAAGACGCCGGGCGCGGTCTCCAGTCGGGACCAGGAGAAGACCGCGACGGTCACCGCGTTCACGCCCGCCTCGGCCATCAGCCGGACGTCCTGGTTCCACACCTCCTCGGACCACTGCTCGGGGTTGTAGTCGCCGCCGAACAGCAGCCCCGGTACCCGCGTCAGGCCCATGTCCGCCCCCTCTCCAACCAGTTGGCATTTTGTATTCAGAATGCATAGTGCAGTACTCTGTCCGTGGTCAAGGGTTGTGTCGGAGATTCAGAGCTGGGGGAGTGCGATGGCGATCGAGCGCCGTCCGTTGCGCGAGCAGATCCGCGACGAGCTGATGGAGCGGCTCACCCGCGGTGAGTTCGCCGCGGGCACCGACGTCAACGAGGCGGTTCTGGCGGCTGAGCTGGGCGTCAGCCGCACCCCGCTGCGCGAGGCACTGATCACGCTCACGGGCGAAGGCGTCCTGGAGAGCAACCAGGGCCGCGGCTTCCGCTTCGCGCCCGTCAGCCGCAAGGAGTTCCGCGAGCTGGTCGCGATCGTCGCGGCGCTGGAGTCCCTGGCACTGGAGTCCTCCGACCCGGTGCACCTGCGGAAGACCGCCCCGGAACTGCTGCGACTGGCCCAGGGGTTCCCCGACGCGGTGGCCGAGCACGCGACGGTCGACCGGCGCGACGACGAGTGGCACGGCCTGCTGCTCAGCGGCTGCCCGAACGAGCGCCTGCTCGACCTGCTGGCCGGCGTCAAGGCCGGGATGCGGCGCTACGAGAACCTGGTCGTCGCCGAGGACGAACCGGTGGCCCGCGAGTCCGAGGAACACTGCGAGATCGCCCGCCGGCTGCTGGAGGACGACCTCACCGGGGCCATCGAGGCGCTCAGGGCCAACTGGGTGGGCGGCATGGAGCGGATGCTCGCCCACATCCCGGCGGACTGACCCGCCGGGCGTCGTCCGGGCGTAGCCCCGGCGTGGCGGGGACGCGTCGATCGTCCCCTGATTTCGATCATGAGTGCCGGAGCATCGCGCAGTTCACCCGAACGGGCGATCGCTGCGGGAGGTCGGCGATTGGGGTCGGGGTAGGGAGGGGGCGTGGAACCTCTTGCCGACCCGTACGACGATCTTGGCGAGCTGCACCTCCCCCCATCCGGCTCGCCGGAATCCGGATGGCCCGGATGCCCCCGCTGGTCAGGCAGGGCCACCCGCCGGTGTCCGGCCCGGGGCGACGCCGACAGTCACCGGTCGCGGTGTGTCTTCGAGGCCTCACCGACAGCGGCGCGCACCCAATCGTGAGTGCTACCGGGGTCGAGGGTGGCGAGAAACTCCGCGAGCGATCCGTCCCAGCTGTCCTTCGCACGTTCGGCGGCCGCTGCGGCCACCAGGCGCTGCGTGTCCGCGTCCTTGCAGCGCACCAGCGCGATGGCGGCGCGGGGGCCGGCTTCCACGAGGATCCTGTGGACCTGCTGCGCGTCGGAACTGACGTGTCCTTTGTGCACTTCGGCCGCGTGGGCCCCGACCTTCGCGCCCTTCAGCGTGGAACCCAGGCCCATGAACCCGACCATCCACGACAGGGAGAGGCGGAACAGGGCGTCCGCGAGACCGCTGGCCGTCAGCACGCGAGACTGATTCAGCCTCAGCGAGCCGTCGGCGTTCCCGCTGATGACCACGGCGGTCGTGCCCACCCTGCCGGCCACTTTGCGGAAGCCTCGCCCGAGCGACGCCAGCATGCGTTCGGCGTGCTGGTGGGTGTCGAAGCTGGCGATGACCACCCAGTCCGGCCCGGATTGCGCGACCGAGGAGGTCTGCGACGTCATGAGGTGCCCTTCGCAGCCGGGTGACCGAGATCAAGACCTGACTGAGGGCACAGCTGGGCCTGATCGATGGGCGTGCGGCTCCATTTTAGCTGTTCGGAAGCCAACTACTCTGTCGATCTTGACGAGCACGGGTTCGAGTGTGGCGGCTCGGTCGGATCTGGACCAAGACCGCCGACGAGATCCTTGGCTCCCGCGCCGCTCTCTTCCATCGACAGGCCTCCGACCGGTCGGGGCTCCCACCCGTCCAGGTGGCGACAGGGCCGACAGGTGCCCTCGTCAGCTGCGTTGCTCCCTGCGGGCCGCGCCGATGCCGGCGGCAACCACCAGTGCGGTGCCGCCGGCCTGGACGGCGGTCGGTGTCTGGGAGATGAGGATGAGCCCGGCAAGCAGGCTGATGGCCGGTTCGAGGCCGACCAGGGTGCCGTAGGTGGTCTTGCCGATCCGCTGAAGGGCCGTCATCTCCAGCAGGAAGGGCAGCAGCGGCATCAGGACCGCGATGCCCGCCGCTGCGGCGACCACGCCCCAGTCGAGGTTGGCGGCGGCTGCAGGTGCGCCGAACGGCGCGCTGACCGCAGCGGCGACGGTGAGCGAGACGGCCAGGCCGTGCTGGGCGGTGAAGCGGCTGCCAACGTGTGCGGTACCTATCACGTACAGCGCCCAGCAGACTGCCGAGGCCAGTCCGAACAGGACCCCGGCGCCGCTGATCGCGCCGGTCCACGGCGAGGTGAGCAGTAGGACGCCGACCGCGGCGAGCGCGAGCCAGCCGAGTTCGGAGCGGCGCTTGGATGCGGCGACGGCGACGGCGAGCGGGCCGAGGAACTCGAGCGCGGTGGCGGTACCGAGCGGCACTCGTGCGGTCGCCTCGGAGAACAGCAGCATCAGTGCGGCGCTGACGGCGCCGAGCAGCGCGGTGGCGATGAGGTCGCGCCGGGACGCGGCCCGCAGCGCGGGCCCGAGCGAGCGGCCGGTGCAGGCGAGCAGGATGACGGCGGCGAACGCGATCCGCAGCCAGGTGGTGCCGGCCGGGCCGATGGAGTCGAAGAGTTCGGTGGCGAGCGCGCTGCCGGTGTGCAGTACGGCCATCGCGGCGAGCACGAGTACGGCGCCGGGCACCCGCCGCCGGGTGCCCGGCGGGAAACACTTGACAGCCGTCTGCCGCGCGTCGTCGGCAGCGGTGGAGGTTGTTGCGGTCACGCAGTCATTTGATCGCCAGCTGGCTGTTTCCGTCCACGGTCTATTGGTGGAGCGATCATCTACCATCAGTGGACAATGCCGGTATGGAACCCTTCGGTCGGCTGCCCGACCTCACCCGGCTGCGCCTGCTGGTCGAGCTGGACCGGCTTGGCACGATGGCGGCCGTGGCCGACCATACGGGGTATGGCACGTCGGCGATCTCCAAGCACCTGGCGGTGCTGGAGCAGGAGGTCGGCGTGCCGCTGCTGCGGCCGGTCGGCCGCCGGGTGCGGCTGACGCCCGCGGGTTCGCGGCTGGTGGAGCGCGCGGTGGGGATCCTGGCGGCGATGGAGGAAGCGACGGCCGAGCTGCGCGGCGGCGCGGAGCCGGCTGGCCGGGTGCGACTGGCCAGCTTCTACACGGCGGTGGAGCCGGTGGTCCTGCCGGCGGTGGTCCGGATGCGGCGGCTCCATCCGCAGGTGGAAGTGGAGGTGTCCGAGCACGAGCCGGAGCGCACGGTGGAGCTGCTGCGGTCCGGCGAGGTCGACCTCGGGGTGGTGTACGACTACAGCCTGGTGCCGCACTCGTGGCCGTCGGAGCTGAGCGCCCGGAGGTTCGAGGCGCAGCCGCTGTACTTGGCTGTACCGGGCAGCCACCCGGACTCGCAGCGGCCGATCGCGCTGTCGGACCTCGCCGCCTTCGCCGAGGGCGGCTGGATCACCAACTCCCGTGGCACGGACGACGACGAGCTGGTGCACCGGGTGTGCGCGATGGCCGGTTTCGTCCCCCGGATTCCGCACCGGATGGACAGCCTGCACCTCGTGAACAGCCTGGTCGGCGCGGGGCTGGGGGTGGCGGTGCTGGCCGAGTCCGGCATCGAGCGCGACCGTACGGATGTGGCCTTCCGCCGTCTCGACCCGCTGGCCGGCACCCGCCGCAGCTTCCTGGTCGCCCGCGCCGGCCAGTGGACCTGGCCCCCGATCGCCGCCGTCGCCGCCCTGATCTGTACCCGCTGACTGCAGTCCGCCCGGCGCAGCGGATGGCAGCGGCATCCAGGGTACGAGGGCCCGTGTCCGGCCAGGGCCGCCCTCCTGGTGCCTCCGGTTCAGTCGCGAATACCTTCGGAAGGCGCTAACTCGGTTGAAGACCCGCCGCAGCGACGCATGTGGATGGATGTTCTTCGAGCCTCTCACCTGCGGGCGGACCGGCCCGGCCTCAAGACCGTCGACGTGATCGGGATCGAGGTCGCCGTCACCCGGATCCGCGCCCGTGGGGAGAAGGTCTGATGGCCAAGCAGAGCAAGATCGCCAAGAACGAGCGGCGCCGCGCGATCGTCACCCGCTTCGCCGAGCGCCGCGCCGAACTCAAGAGGATCATCGCCCACCCTGGTACCGCCCCCGAGGACCGCGTCGGCGCGCGGGCCGAACTCGCCCGCCGGCCCCGCGACGCCAGTGCCACCCGGGTGCGCAACCGTGACAGCGTCGACGGCCGCCCGCGCGGCTACCAGCGGGCCTTCGGCCTCTCACGGATCAACCTCCGGGCGATGGCCCACGCCGGACAGCTGCCCGGCGTGCGCAAGTCGAGCTGGTGAGCGCGGTGCCCGACCAGGTGAAGCTCCCGGTCGTCGTGGTGGCCGGTCTGCACCGCGCCGAACGACGACGGGCCGTCCAGGAGCTGCTGGACAGTTGCGTGGACGCCGTGGTCCTGCGCCACGACCTGCGGGACGCCGGCCGGAGGACCGTCCACCGCGAGCTGCGCGACGCCGGTGGCGCGTACGACACGGCCGAGCTCCCGTTGGTCAACGACCGCGCCTGCTGCACGGTGCGCGAGGACCTGTTGCCCGAGTTGGTCGGGATCGCCGAGGCCGGGCAGCACGGCCTGGCGGTCGTCGAGCTGTGGGGCGGCAGCGACCCGCATCCGGTGGTCGAGGTGATCGCCGGCGGCGAGGTGGACGGCCGCCCGGTGGAGGAGGCCGTCGAACTCGCCGTCGTGGTCGTCGCGGTCGACCCGGACCGGCTGATCGGCGAACTGTCCGTCTCCGACGGCCTCGCCGAACACGGCGAGCACACCTCACCGGACGACACCCGTACCCGCGCCGAGGCGCTGGCCCACCAGATCGAGTACGCGACGACGATCGCCGTGGCGCGCGGCGGCGCGGCGGGGCTGGCGATGCTGCGCCAACTCCACCCGACCGGCCGGCGGGTGCTGCTCGGCACCGGCACGCTGGTACGGAACCGCGCTCGGCGGCTTCGACGTGGCCGCGGCCCGGGACCGGGTCAACCCGGCGATGGCCCTGCTGCCGCAGGAGCACGACGAGGCGGGCGTGGCCACCATGGTCTGGGAGCGCCGCCGGCCGCTGCACCCGGGTCGGCTGTACGCGGCGCTGGAGCTGCTCGTCCCGGCCGCCCAGCGCAGCCGGGGCCGGTTCTGGCTGGCCAACCGGCCCGAGCTGATGCTGGCCTGGGACGCCGCCGGGGCCAACCTCGCCGTCGAGGAGTGCGGGCCGTGGCTGGCGTCGCTGTCGGATGCGGCCTGGGAGCTGTACCCGCCCGCCCGTCGGGCTGCCGCAGCCCTGGACTGACACCCGGCGCACGGCGATCGAGTGCAGCAACTCACCTTCACCGCCGAAGGGTTGGACGTTGACGGGATCGTCGATCTGCTCGACTCCTGCCTGCTCACCGACGCCGAGTTGATGGCGGGGGAGCAGCGGTGGAAGTCCTTCCCCGACGCGTTCCAGGACCTCCTGGAACCCGTGTCCTGACCGAACCGAACGGAGCCGTTGTGCCGTGAGTGCCACCGAGGGAAGACCGCACGGGAGTTCACCGTCGGCTGAGCAGCGCCGCGAGAACGCCGCCACCCACCGTCGGACCGACCGCCAACACCCATCGCGGTATGCGCTGAATCGTCAGGTGTAGCCCGCCGACCCGAAGTTCGACGGCGGGTCTGGGGGTCCGTGTGGGCATGGCTACTCCAGTCCAGATGACTACGAGGGGTGTGCGGTTGCCGCGAATTCCGCTACTCCATTGGAGCGAACTACCCCCCGATTTGCAAACCCGCGCGCCATGGAGTACGCCGAATGGCGGGGTGTTTCTTGCTGCGAATTCGAACAGTCGGAACTGCGCAATTGGGCCACTGACCACGAGGAATTCGCATGCCCGCAGACCACGCCCCCCATGTTCGATCCCGGTCCGTTCGAATGCCGAGGTCGTGACGCCTCGCGCCACCCGGGTCGCTGAGGCCTTCGGATAGATCGGCGCGCGGCCCCGGCATTCGTGGTGGTGGCGGCCGCGTGGGCGCCGGAGGAAAGCCTTGTTGATGCCAGGCGTCGATGCCTTTGAACAGAGCGGCGGCGTCCGGCGCCTTCGCGGCCGTCACCACCGTCAACACCACACTCTTGATCACTCGTTGGTGTTGGTGGTGGAGCCCACCGCATGGTGACCTCTCGTTTTGCCCGAGTCGCCCGAGCTCCCGCAGGAGACCGAGGCCCGTGGGGTGCGCTGGTGCCACGAACGGCTAGTGAGGTGGCGGACCGGCTGGATGGCCGAGTCCTGGAATTAGGTCGCTGCGTGGCCCGCATGCGCTCGTGACCAGCGCAAACATCGCGCCCTGGGAGGGAACAACTTGATCTACTGTGGCATCGACTGGGCCGAGCGGACGCACGACGTCGCCCTGGTCGACGACACCGGCCAGCTGCTGGCCAAGCGGCACATCACCGACGATGCGGCCGGCTACAAGCTGCTGCTGGACCTGCTCGCCGAGTACGGGGACACCGAGGATGCCCCGATCCCTATCGCGATCGAGACCTCCCGTGGCCTGCTGGTCGCGGTCCTGCGGACCGGCACTCGGAAGGTCTTCGCGATCAACCCGATGGCCGCCGCCCGCTACCGCGACCGCCACGCCGTCTCCCGCAAGAAGTCCGACCCCGGCGACGCCCTGGTCCTGGCCAACATCCTGCGCACCGACATGCACGCCCACCGGCCTCTTCCCGACGACAGCGACCTGGCCCGCGCCGTCGCCGTCCTCGCCCGCGCCCAGCAGGACGCCGTCTGGAACAAACAGCAGATGGCCAACCAGCTCCGCTCACTGCTACGCGAGTACTACCCGGCGGCGTTGGCCGCCTTCGAGCCGTGGAAGAACGGCCTGTGCCGCCCCGAAGCCCGCGAGATCCTCAAGACAGCCCCCACCCCGGCAAAGGCCGCGCGGCTGACCCGCACGCAGCTCGCCGCCGCCCTCAAGAGGGCCGGCCGCAAGCGCGGCATCGAGGCCGAGGTCGAGCGACTGCGCGAGGTCTTTCGCGCCGACCGGGCCCACCAGCCCCCGCTGGTCGAGGACGCGCTCGGCCAGCAGACGCTCGCTCTCCTGGGCCAGCTCGCGGCTGCCTGCACCGCCGCCGACGACCTCGCCCAGGCCGTCGAGGAGGTGTTCCCGCAGCACCCGGACGCCGAGATCATCTGCAGCTTTCCCGGACTCGGCACGCAGCTCGGTGCCCGGGTCCTGGCCGAGATCGGCGACGACCGCGAACGGTTCGCCGACGCCCGCGGTCTCAAGGCCCACGCCGGTGCGTCCCCAGTCACCCGGGCCTCTGGCAAGAAGTCCAGCATCACCCGCCGCTGGGTGAAGAACGACCGGCTCAACCACGCCGGCTACCTCTGGGCCTTCTCCGCCATCACCGCCTCACCCGGCGCGAAAGCCCACTACCGCCGCCGCCGCGACGACCACGGCGACTGGCACGCCGCCGGCCAGCGCAACCTGTTCAACCGCATGCTCGGCCAGCTCTACCACTGCCTCAAGACCCGCCGCCTCTTCGACGAACAGACAGCCTTCCCGGCCCCACCGATCGCGGTTGCCGCCTAGCGGCTCAGGAGTCCGGTTCCGTCACGCTGAGGCAGGCCTCCAGTGCGGCGCGCCCGCGCTGGGACAGGTGATCGCCGAGTGGGGTCTGCCGCGGGCTGTGTTCGCCGTCGCAGATCCAGCTCCGCTCGTCGGGGTCGAACCACCACGGCTGGGCACCCCACATCGGGTGGCCTCCGAGCAGGCGCCGAGCAAGCGGCTCGCTCCCCTCGGGGGCGCCGTGGGCGATCAGCGCATCAACGACGGCGTCCACGGCCTCGGCAGGAGCTGCGGAGTCGCCCAGCACCGGCAGGAGCAACAGCAGACGGGCATGCGGATCGGTCACCCCGACCGCTCCCTCCGGGGCGGGGAGGATCGCGGCGAGCTCCGGCCAGCACAGGCCCGGACCAATGCGGTCCTGATCCGTGCCGACCAGGACCGCATCAGAGCTGCCCGGGTGGACCAGGAAGTAGTCCGTGCTGGTGCACTCCTCGCCGCTGTTGTAGTGCACGACGATCGAGAACCCGCCTCCCTGCGGGACCGTGAACATCGGCCAGGCCGACCTGTCGTGCAGGCGTTCCAGCGTGGCGCCGGCATCACCAGCGTCCGCGCCGAAGGCCTCCGGCGTTATCTGGGGTGCTCAGGGGCCGTAAGACAAGTACGGCAAGTGGCCCTGATCAGTCCGTGCCTTACAGATATCCAGGGGTTCGTCAGGCACGTACGGCACGTCAGCGGCGGGCATGCTCGGCGCCCTGGTCAGGAAGTGGGTGCGCCGTTGCCGGAGCGGGAGTTGCCGGACGGCACTGCGGTGCCGGCCGCGACGGCGACGTGCACGCTGATGCTCAAGGACCTGGAGTGACGCTGGATTTCACAGCGTCGTCACCGATGCGACGAGCGAGCCACCGCGCTCGACGGCTACTGCTCCGCGCGGCTCGACCTGACCGTCACCCCCTCAACGATTCCGCCAGTCCGCCGACAATCGGGCAGAGCGGCCCAGAACGTCCTCCCAGTCGGACACCCTGCCAAGGCTCAGTCGAGGCTTCTGTCAGGTCGGGTGTAGAAGGACTCGACGCCCCGCCAGGGTGAGGGGCCGCCCAGTGATCGGTCCAGGCGCCGTTGGGACGGGGCAAGGGAACAGCGGGCCGCATTGACGAAGCTCAGGTGAGCCTCACCCAGCGCGGTATGAATCGGCCGCAGTTCTTCGATGTCGGTCGGCTGACGCCCATGGAAGAGGATGGTGAAGTCCTCCAGGATCTCGCAGACCCGCTCGGCTGCTGCACTGGTCGCCGGGTCGGCAACGAGGCTGACCGAGTGCTGGGCGGCCACGAACGGCACCCAGTCGACGGCGGGCCTGCGCTCGTCGAGGAATGCCTCGCGCAGCTCCGCCTCCACGGCCCCGAACGCCTGCAGGAACTTCTCGTAGGCGGCGGTCTGCGTCCCCTGCAGCCATTGCTGGTGCTGGCCGCGGCGTCCGATGACACCGCCGGCGATGACGCCCACGACCGTTGCGGTGACACCACCTGCGGTGGATATCAGCAGATCCCATGAGACGGTCAAGCCAGGTCTCCTCACGATGGATGAGCGGGGCGCCCATCGGCAGCCCCGCGCTGGACGAAGCCAACGGAATGAACGTCAATTCTCGTCCAGTGGGGAACATTTCGGCCTGGTGAGGGCACGCTCGCTACGGCTGCGCTGTCGTGGGTCGCAGCAGTCACGCGAACGACGGCCACCTGGCGGCGGCCCACTCCCGCCAGCCCACCCAGCCGGGCGGCGGGCCAGCGGTCCCGCGGCCCTCCAGCTCCGCCGCGTCGGGCTCCTCGAAATGCGCCCGCCCGTGCAGGATGTCGGCCTCGGACATCGGCAACGTCTCCTCGGGGGCAGTCGCCCAGCGATGGGCAATACGCGCGCGCTGGGTCTCATCGTCCACCGGCAGGTAGACCATGCGGAAGCACGCCTCCTCGGCCTCCACCAGCCAGCGGATGGCAGACCGTTCGTCCCGCGACCAGCAGCCGTAGTCCACGACGACGTTGGTGCCCAGTTTGACCGCCTCCAAGGCGAGCCAGAGCATGCGCCCCTCCAGCACGTCGCGCTTCCCGTCTGCCTCCGCCTCGCCGAACAGGGGAATCATCCAGTCGTCGGGCGTCAGACGCAGCGCGCCGTACTCCGCGGCGAGCTGCCGAGCCCGCGTGGTCTTTCCGGCCCCTGGCAGGCCGACCATCAGGAACAACGTAGTCACACCCAGATCGTGGCAGGGAAGCCAATCAGACGACCACCGCTTTATCCGCCCGCCGATCATGGGCGAGCCACAGGCGGGTGAAGGCCACGGTGACAGTGCGTGGAGAACGTAGGCGGCACAGGACACGTCGCATCGGAGCCTCGACTACGTGCCTTACATCCCTGACAACTCCAGATGCACGCTGACATGCTCAAACTGCCTAGGAGCCCCAGATAAGGGCCGACTCGCCCTCGCACAGGTCGACCAGGTGCGCGGCCCAAAATCCGGGCCCGTCCAGCAGCGGGAGGCCGTCCACAACGGGAGCCGAGGAGTACCAGTGCCGTGCCATCGCCATGCCGCGATTCTGGCGTACGAGGATCAGCTCTGTTCGACCGCCCCACGCTCCACCCAGCCACCGGCTTGACGGCTTGGCGCCGTGAGGTGTCTGCGGTGACACCTCAGGGGGGTGACTCCCTCCCGGTGCCATAAGGCGCGGAAGGGAGGAAAGACTCTCGCCGCAACTGGACCCGTTTGCGCGGAGAGTTGCAGATCAAGAGGGGGGATCATGGCCGATCCGACCAGGCGCAAGCCGCCGCGCTACAGGTGATCAGGGAAGGCAACTCCCGGTCAATCGTTCCAAATCACAAAGGCCCCGCCCTGTTCCCTTCAGCGGGACAGGGCGGGGCCTTTCTTCGCGTCGTCAGTCGCTCGACGGCGCTATCTGCAGGCGCATTCCCTCATAGACTTCCCTGAGGTCCCGCGCATCGGAAATCTTTCGCACCTCTACTGCTTTGACGACTTCGAGGGCGCGCCAATGGTTAGACGGCGCGACTCGACCAGATAGCATGGCGCGCTGCGCCGAATCACATGCTTCGTCCAATCGATTGGTGGCCACCAACGAGAGTGCCAGGTCGATATTGGCTGATGCCACCCGGCGAGGCCATTTGCTCACGTCCTCCGAGGGCGAGAGTCGCGAAATTACTTCTCGCGCGTATGCTTCGGCTGCCGGATCGCCGAGCCATGCAAGCGTGGTCGCCGCGTACGCAAGTGACTTGGCTGGATCGTATTGGAAATGATGTTCTGGCCGATTCGGAGTGCCCATCGCAGCGGAAAGTTCTTGCACTCGATCTATTGCGGCGTAGGTCTCGGTGGAATATCCCAGGCGTGCAAACGCTCGCCCCTGCTGTGCCAGGGACTGGATTTCGACCGAGCTTCCGGTAGGAGCCAACTGATGCGAGGTCGCGCTGAGCTCCACCGCCCTGGAGTAGTCGCCGTCAGTGAGAACCCGCCAGGCGTCAGTTTCAAAACACCAAGCCTGAATTTCTGAATTATCGGCATGCTGCGCCAAAGTCATCGCCGTTCGCAGCCTCGCCGTTGCTGCGTCTTGCTGATTAAGGTCAATGTGCAGCGTTGCGCCGAGGAGAGAGAACCAGCCACCTATCACGAGCAGCTGTCGATGTTCGGCGAGAGTCTTTTTTTGCAGCCATGAGCCTGGCTACATAAAGTGCATATTTCCGCACCTGCCCCAAGAGTTCCCGGGGGGCCACGGTCGGATATTTGGTTGCCAGATCGTGAAAAGTCAGCTCAAGCCGTTCAAGCGTTTCCTTGCCTACATCACTGGCGGAGACCCTGCGTGCAAGCTCCAAAGCTTCGATCTCGTCATCATATTCCAGCGTAATGACGGGGAAATTTTCGTCTCGTGAGGGCGTCGGGGTCGCTTTGGCGTGCAGGAGATGGTCAAGCTCAATTAGTGTGACTCGCAAGACCTTGGCCAGGGTTGGGCGCTGCCAGCCCTGGGGGTCTACGTTCCCGCTCTCCCATCGCGCCACGGTCGAGCGATCCACACCAAGATCCCGGGCCAAGGACTCCTGAGTGAATCCAAGGGCCTTTCGCCTTTCGACAAGGGCCCTGCGCCGCTCTGCCATGCCGCCTCCCGGTCTCTGACTACCCGTTCTAGCAGGTCAGGGCACACGATGCGGAGACTCTGAGACATGGATGCCACACAGATGCGTCACCGCTGCTCTGTCCTGGCGTGAACGGCAGCCCTGTACTGGTGAATCACACAGTCCGGCGCTGAGTTGATCGGAGGGACGGTAGTGAATCGCCCAAGGATCGTGACTGGTGCCCTGGCCGTGGCGGTCGCACTCGGCCCTGCCGCTCTGGTGCTCGCCCTCGCCCGGCTCGACCCGCAGACCGCCCGCCGCTGGGTCTGGTGGTTCCTCGCCTTGGCGGTCGCCATGCTCGGCATCGTCTACGGCGGGGACTGGGAAACCTGGTGGCGCCGAAGACGTGCTGCCCGGCAGTCCCGGTTGCGGGTCACGGTCCGCCCCGTTCGTCCCGGAGACCCGCCGTGACCCTCGCCGCCGAGGTGCTGCCCGCGCTGGCCGCGATCGGCGCGGGACGGTTGCCAGAGCCGCCCGAGGCCGACGACGGGAACCCGTGGGCGGCCGGGGACTGCTGGCTCTACTGCGGGCGCACCTCGGTTCGCGTGCTCTGGCTCGGCCCGGTGACCGCAGCCGGCGGAGTCACGGCCGGGCTGCTCGCCTGCGCCGACTGCATATCGACCCTGCACGGCAAGGCAGTTGCCGCGATGGCCAAACGAGACAGCCAGAGGACCGAGCCCGCCCACCGCGCTCGTCACGCCCGGCCCCGGTCGACCTGGACCACCCGGCTCCGTTCCTAGCGCAAGACAGTCCCAGCCTGCTGATCGCCCCTGCGTCGCCGGGCCCGAAGCACGCTGCCGGGGGCGTACCAACTCGCCTCCTACGAACCGGAAGGAACACCGCAAATGACCGGCACGCCCGCCCCCATCCGGAAGCCGCTCGACCTGGACCAGGCATTCGACGCGCTGCGCACCCTCGGGCGCTTGCTCGACAACCAGGTGACCGGGCAGACCGGCGCGACCACGGCCGAGCTGGACGCCACGCTTGACCGGATGCGGGAGGTGCACGACGGCGTGATGCGCTACCACGGCGTTGACGCGGCGGCCGTCCGGGCGCGCTTCGCCCGTACGGACGCGCACCAGACCGGCATCAACCGGGCGGCCTGACAGCCTGTCCGCCCCCCGAACTCCCGGTGCTGCCTGCGCTGCGCCGGGCTGCACAACCTCCGCCCCGGTGACGGGAAATGGACGGCCCGGACGACTGGGGCGGAGCACAACTGGTGCTCAACGATTGAGAACGGAGAGACAGTTGACAACAGTCGTACATCCCCGTGAGGCGTTCCCGCTCACGGCGTCCGGCGGCCGGCTCCCGCACAGCGCCGAGCAGCCGAGCGACGCCAGCACGCGGCCGTGGGCCCTGCGGTTCGCGCGGGTCCCCGACTCCACCGGGGCCGTCACCATCCCGCAGTCGTTCTACGACCCCGAGCAGCAGGTGAACGTCTCCAACGACGGTGGCCTGTTGACCTGCATGGCCAACACCCACACCCCGACGATCCCGGACGGGTCGATCACCAACCCGCCGCGCTGGACGAGGGGCCGAAGGACTGATGCGCGCGCCCATCCTGGTCGTTGCCGCTGGCGACGACTGGCCGACCGACCGAGTCGTAGCCGAGCTGACCAGACGGGGAGCAGAGGTGTTCCGCATGGACACCGCCGACTTCCCGCAGACGCTCGGCATGGCGGCCCGGATCGACCAGGCGCAAGGATGGGCGGGCGAACTCATCACCGAGTGGCGAGCGGTGGAGCTGTCCCAGGTCGGCGCGGTGTACTTCCGCGCCCCTGGGGCGTTCCAACTGCCCGACGGCATGTCCGGGCCTGAGCAGCGATTTGCCTCTGCCCAGGCCCGGGCCGGACTCGGTGGCGTTCTCTCGGCCCTCACCTGTCGGTGGGTCAACCACCCCACGGCTATGGCGCGCGCCGAGTACAAGCCCGTCCAGCTCGCAGCCGCTCGAAACGCCGGCCTGTCCATTCCGCCAACACTGATCACCATACGGCTCGCTCACCTACACGGTCACCGAAGTGCCCGGCCCTGTGGCCGACAGCGCGCACCGCATGATGAAGACGCTGGGACTGCGCTACGGTGCCGCTGACTTCGTGGTCACCCCTGCCGGGGAGTGGGTTTTCCTGGAGGTGAACCCTTGCGGACAGTGGGACTGGATACAGGGCGCGACGGGACTTCCGATCACTCAAGCCCTGGCCGACGACCTTGAAGGAGTGGAGCCGTGATGGACTGGCAGCAGCCGGCCACCGAACTCGCGCGCACCGTCGCGCACCCCGCCTCGGGCTGGCACCGACATGTGGCCATGGTGCCCCGGCACCTGTTCGTCCCGAACTGGTTCACCTCCGGCCCCGCCGGCTGGACCGTGGCCGAGGGGCCGTCCAACCCTGAGCAGTGGTTCGCCAACGCTTACGCCGATCAGACGCTGGTGACCCGCGTCGGGTCGCTGCACGCCGATCACGTCAAGGCCGGAGCGACGACGACCGGGCGGCCGACATCATCGTCCACTCACCCGTCGCTCGTCGTGCAGATGCTGCGGCACGGGCAACTGACCACTGGCGCACGGGTGCTGGACGTGGCCACCGGGTCCGGGTACTCCGCCGCACACGCGGCCCACCGGTTCGGCGACCAGAACGTCACCAGCATCGACGTGGACGGCTACCTGTGTGACGCGGCTCGTGCTCGTCTCGAATCGATCGGGCTGCGCCCGCAGGTGATCGCTGGCGACGCCACCGCGGACCTTCCCGGCGAGTTCGACAGGATCGTGTCCATGGTGTCGGTGCGGCACATCCCCGCATCGTGGCTCGCTGCTCTGCGGCCTGGCGGACGGCTGGTGACCACCATCGCGGATACCGGACTGATCGTCACCGCCGACAAGCAGCCGGACGGCTCGGCGCTGGGCCGGGTGGAGTGGGAGCGCGCTGCGCTCATGACCACCCGGACAGGCGACGACTATCCGAGCCTGCTGGACGACCTGTTCACCAAGGTGCGAGAACAGGACGGCGACGAGATCACCGAATCACCGTTCCCCGCGATCAACGTCATGGCCGCGTGGGAGCTGTGGTCGTTGATGACAGTCACCGTGCCCGGAGTCGAACACCGGATCAGCCAAGCCGGCGACGGTGCACTGACAGCATGGATGCTGCACCCTGACGGGTCGTGGGCGCGGGCCACTTCCCCGGCAGGCGCCGACACCGCGACCATTCACCAGTCCGGAGCGAAGCGGCTGTGGGATGACCTCGACCGGTTCCGCCGCTGGTGGCTCCGAGACGGCTCGCTGCCCATCTACGGCGCCCGCGTCGAGATCACCCCGGATGGCACCACCACGTTCAGCCGGAGCGGCTGGAGTGCGACGCTCTGAACGCCACTTCCGCGCAACGCCAGCAGGCGGCACACTGGGCAGGTCGTCGCAGGAAGGGGACAGGCATGGCTGACGAACCGCTCGACGAATGGGCGGCCCGCCGCGCCGCCGGGAAGCGAGCACCTGGCACCCGACGGGCAGTCCCGCTCATCGACGGCCCGCAGCACGGTGCGCACGTCAACCCCGAGGCCCCAAGGGCCCTAGCAGAGTGGGACGGCATTCAATGGAGTGCCACAGGGGTCGCCCCGGACTACGCGTCGGCTCAGCGCGCCCTGACTCCGCCCCGGCCTGAAACGGTGGCGCTCCCACCTACGGGCAAGCTGCCCCCGGCGTCCGAGCAGCCGTTCCGGCCCACCGTGCGCTTCTACCGGCCGGAGGCCTGACACGGGGTAGGTCTCCGATGGACGACTCCCCACCGCCGCGCCACCCATGCCACGTGGGTGTCTCCAGACAGCAAAACGCCCCGTTCGGCCAAGCGCCGGGCGGGGCTCTGTCGTTGGTGCTGACCTGCGGCTAAGCTGCACAGAACTGGTAATCGCGTGTGTTGGGGTCGGCGAGGACCGCCCAGCCGGAGCCGTCGGGATTCCGGTGATCGGTGACCAGGGTGGCGCCGAGCCCCAACAGTCGTTCGACCTCCTTCTCGCGCGAGGTCTCCGGGCGCAGGCACAGATGGATCCGATTCTTGATCGTCTTGGGCTCGGGCACCTGGTTGAAGTACAGGACCGGCCCCTGCGCCAGCAGCACCTGAACGTCCGGATCACCCGGTTTGTCCTCCGGGTGCAGCGGGCAGCCGGTCACCCTGCTCCAGAAGCGGGCCAGCTCATAGGCGTCCGCACAGTCGATCGCCACGTTCTGCACTATCGAAACCATGCCCCCGAGCCTTCCTGATTTCCACTCCGCACGCCACCGAGTCGCGCTCGTTCTCGGCCGCGGGGTGCAGACCTCGTATCGGCGGTGGTGACCGCCCGGTGACCGGCCGAGCAGGGCGCGCGGAGGGGGCGTCACCCGGGTCCGGTGCTGTTCGGTCTCAGCTGTCGGAGCCGGGTGACCATGCGCTCCCGGGCGTCTCAGATCCGGTGCACGAGGGCGAAACCCGCCCTGTCGACCGCGCTGCGGATCAGGCCCTCGTCGACTTCACCCTCGGAGGCGACGGTGACCTGGCCGGCCTTGGCGTCGGCCGACACGTCGGTGATGCCGGGGATGGCTGACAGCCCTGCGCTCACCGTCTTCTCGCAGTGGCCGCAGCTCATGCCTTCGACGGCGAAGGCGGTGGTGATGGACATGCGGGGACCTCCCATGGACGGCTTCGCGGCCCGTGCCCGCACGGGCACGGGCCGTCGTTCGGCGCCGCTATGACAGCGCATGGCTCCGCGGCGGGCACAGGGACACGCCGTACGGTCCCCCATCGAGTGGACCGGGGAACCGATCAGGCCTCTCGGCCGACCGAGGGCGCGCCGCCGTGGTGGTCGGCCCGGCCAGGTCACAAGCCCCGCGGCGGTGCCGATCGGCCGCAAGGATCGTGCATCATGGACGCCCCACCCCGAGCGACCCCGGCCCGCCCCGGCCGGTGGTCGCCCTCTCCTCCGGAGTGCCGCCCAGATGAACACCTGTCGCCTGCTCGGCCGGGCCACCACCATCACGGCCGTCGTGGCCGGCTCCCTCGCGCCGGCTGTGCCGGCCTTCGCCCACGTGGAGGTCGAGTCCGAGACCGCCCGGGCACTGGCCACCAACGCCACCGTCACCTTCACCGCCGAGGCCGAGTCGACCACCGCCGGCCTCGCCAAGTTCCAGGTCGTCCTGCCCGAGGGCATCGCCCCCGCCGACGTCGCGCTCGCCGACGCGCCCCAGGGCTGGACCTTCGCCGTCACCGCCGACGGCTACACGGTCGGCGGCCCCGCGCTCGCCCCGGGCAAGGACGCCGTCTACAAGATCACCATCCGGCAGCTGCCCGACGCCGAGGAACTGGTCTTCAAGACCCTGGAGACGTACAGCGACGGACGGATCGACCGTTGGATCGAACTGCCCAAGGACGGCACCGAACCTGAGCACCCCGCACCCACCCTCGAACTGGCCGCGGCCGCACCGGGAGCCACGCCGGTCGGCCCGTCGTCCGCGGCGGCCACCGGCACCACGCCCTCCGCCTCCGCCACGCCTTCGACGTCCGCCACGCCCTCGGTGTCGGCCGGCCACTCCGGAGCCCCGAGTGTGACCGCTCCGCCCAGCGCGGTGCCCAGCGCTTCGCCGAGCGCGAACGGCGACGACTCCTCCGCCGCCGTCCCCATCGCGATCGGTGTCGTTGTCGTGGTCCTTGCCGCCGGCGGCACGTGGTGGTGGCGCCGCAGGCGCACCGCCGGCCGCTGACCCTGCCGTCGGTCGGGTGCCCTAGCGGCGCAGGCTCAGTGGGCGGAGGTCGGTCCAGTGCTCGTCGGTGTAGGCCTCGCACTCGTCCTCCGTGCCGGTGAAGCCGGTCGGGTGCCACCCGGCGGGGGCGGGGAGGTCGGTGGGGAAGAGGCCGTGCTGCTGCTCGTCGTTGACCAGGACGGTCCAGCGTGCGCTGGCGGAGGCGGCGTTGTCGTGCACGAGTGCTCCAAGGGGGGAGGGGCGGGCCGTCAGCGGAAGCCGCCGTCGATGCGGAAGACCTCTCCGGTGATGTAGCCGGCCCGGTCGGACAGGAGGAACGCGACGAGCTCGGCCACCTCCTCGGAGCGGCCGAGGCGGCGCAGCGAGACCTGTTCGAGGGACCGCTCGACGGCCTCCTCCGGGAGCTGCGCCACCAGGTCGGTGTCGATGTAGCCGGGGGCCACCACATTGGCCCGGATGCCGTACCGGCCGACCTCCTGGGACAGGGCTTTGGTGAATCCGATGATCCCGGCCTTGGTCGCCGCGTAGTTGGTCTGACCGGGGTTGCCGCTGATGCCGGCGACCGAGGAGAGGTTGACGACGGCACCGTGCCCGCGCAGCACCATGCCGTCGATCACCGCGCGGCAGGCGTGGTAGACGCCGCTGAGGTTGACCTGCAGGACGTCCTGCCAGTCCTGGTCCTCCATCAGCACCAGCGGGGTGTCCCGGAGGATCGCCGCCGAGGTGACCAGGGCGGTCACCGGTCCCAGTGCGTCCTCGGCGCCGTCGACCAGGGCCCGCACGGCGGCGGCGTCGGACACGTCGGCGCGGCGGACGTAGGTGGTGCGGCCCAGGTCCAGCAGGTCCTTCTCCAGGGCCCGGGCGGGCTCCGCGTCGGTCCCGTAGCACAGGGCGATGTCGTAGCCGTCCCGGGCCAGCCGCAGTGCGGTGGCGCGGCCGATCCCACGGGAGCCGCCGGTGATCAGTGCCACCGGCCGGGCCGTCCTGTTCATCCGATTCCTTTCGTGTCGGGTGCGGTGGTCCGGTCGCTCCCCCGGGGCGGCTCTGCAGGCCGTTGCCGGATCAGGCGGCGCAGTTCGGTGAGCGGGAGGTCCGGATGGCCTGCCAACAGCTGGAGCAGGTACGGCCACTGACGCATCATCACCGCCATCACCCGCGGCTCGATCCGCTCGGGCGAGTACAGCCACAGGCCGCGCAGGCCGCCGTCGGACTCGTGCATCATCAGGTACAGGTCGGCGTTGTGCGGCCGCATCTCGGTGATCAGCTCCGGGATCACCGCGTCGTCGCCGACGTTCAGGTCCAGCGGCGCCGCCTTGAGGCCGTGCAGGTCCAGCGGCTCGCCGGCGACGTTGAGCAGGTTGAACAGCAGGCGCAGCGGGTTGTGGTCCTCCCCGGCGTCCTTGCGGAGCCGGCGCAGCGGCACCTCCTGGTGCAGATGGGCCTCCAGCACGCCCTCGCGGACCGCGGCGATCCGGTCCCGGACGGTCGCGTCCCCGGCGGGCCGGGGGCGTACCACCACCGGGTTGATGAAGAAGCCGATCATCTGCTCGGTCGCCGGGTGCTCCCGCCCGGCCAGCGGGAAGCCCACCGCGAGGTCGCCGTCCGCGCCGGTGCCGTCCGCGTAGCTGAGCAGCAGCAGGTGGAAGGCGGTCAGCAGCACCATGAACAGGGTCACGCCCTCGCGGTGCGCGGCCTCCTTCAGCGCCCCGGTGATCTCCGGGCCCAGGACGAAACCGCTGGTGTGGCCCTCCGCGGCCTCGGCCTTCTGGTGCTCGGGCGCCTCGAACCGGGGCAGCGCCGGCAGGCCTTCCAACAGCCGCTCCCAGTAGGCGACGTGCTCGTCCAGCGCGCCGTCGGCCAGCCGCCGCCGCTGCCAGGCCGCCCAGTCCGGGTACTGGACCGCCGGTTCGGGCAGCGCCGGCTCCCGTCCCAGCACCCGGGCGGCGTACAGCTCACGCAGTTCGCGGCCGAGCAGGGCGTAGGACCAGAGGTCGACCACGATGTGGTGCAGCACCAGGACCAGCGCCCACTCGTCCGGGGCGGTGGCGACCAGGGTGCCCCGCACCAGCGGGCCCTCGGCCAGGCTGAACGGGCGGCTGACCTCGGCCTCGACCAGCTGCCGCAGCTCCTCGGGCCGGGCCCGGTCGGCCCCGGCCCGCAGGTCCACGGTGGCCAGCGGCCAGCCCCCGGCCGGGTCGACCAGTTGCCGCCAGCCGCCGGCGGGGTCGTCGACGATCCGGGTCCGCAGCGCCTCGTGCCGCCGCACGATCCGGTCCAGGCTGTGGCGCAGTGCCCGCTGGTCGAGCTCCCCGCTCAGGACGGTCGCGGTGATGACGTTGTGGTGCGCCTCGTTCGGGTCCACCGGCTGGTGCATGATGTCCAGCTGGGCGAAGGACAGCGGCACGCCCCCGCTCCGGTCGGCCACCGGGATCCCGCCGTCCCGTCGGCCGGTCCGGTACCGGTCCGCCACCGCCGGCCGGGCGGGCGGCGGACCGCCCGCACCGGGCAGGGCGGCGCAGCCGGCGACCGCCCGTAGCGCGGCGAACCACGCCTCGGCCAGCTCGCGCACCTCCCGCTCGTCCAGCAGCCCTTCCGCCCAGGTCCAGCCGGCCGCCAGCTGCGGCCCCCCGGGACCGTCGTAGGTGACGGCGTCGAGCTCCAGCGGATGCGTGAGCAGGGTGACCGCCCCCTCGCCCCCGCCCAGGGCCTGCGCCGCGTCGGCCCCGACCGGCGCCCAGGGGGCGCCCTGGCCGGTGCCGCTGTAGCGCCCGAGGTAGTTGAAGGCGACCTCCGGGACGGGCAGCGCGGCCAGCGCGGGAGCGGTGTCCGGGTTGAGGTGGCGCAGCAGGCCGTACCCGAGACCGTCCCCGGGCAGGGCAGCCAGCTGTTCCCTGATCCGGACCACGGCAGCGGCCAGCTCGGGCCCGGACTCCGCCACCTGGGGCCAACTCAGCGGGCCGGGCGCGAGCCGGACCGGTTGGACGCTGGTGAACCAGCCCACGGTGCGCGACAGGTCGACCCCGGCCGCCAGCTCCTCGTGCCGCCCGTGGCTCTCCACGTCGACCAGGACCCCGCCCTCGGGCCGGCCGCGTCGGCGCCGCCACTCCTCCACTGCGATGCCGAGGGCGGCCAGCAGCACGTCCTGGACGCCGGTGCGGAAGGCCCCGGGGGCCCGGCCCAGCAGTGGCGCGGTGTCCTCGGGGGGCAGGGTGAGCACCAGCCGCCCCGTTCCGGCCGGGTGCCGGCCGCCCGCCGGCCGCTCGGCCAGGAGCGGTGGCGTGCCGCTCAGCAGCCCGGTCCACTCCGGGAGTTCGGCGACGCGGTGCGGGGCGACCGCTTCGGCGGTCAGCAGGGCGGCCCAGCGGCGCACCGAGGTGCCCACCGGGGCGGGCGCCGCGGGCCGGCCGGCCAGCACCGCCTCGCCCGCGGCCCGCAGGTCCGGCAGCAGGATCCGCCAGGACACCCCGTCCACCACCAGGTGGTGGATCACCAGCAGCAGCCGCCCCGGCTCCCGCGGCCCGGCGTCGAACCACACCGCCTGGAACATCACACCGGCGAAGGGGGCCAGCCGGCGCCGGGCCGCGACGGCCTGCGCGGCCACCAGCGCCCGCAGCCGGTCCCCGTCCGGCCCGGGCCCGTCCGGTCCGGCCGGGTCGAGCGGGCCGGTGGCGTCCACCCGGAGGAGGTGGTCCGCCACCGGCACCGAGCCGGGCGGCCCGGCCCGGAGCGACCAGCCGCCGTCCGGCCGGACGGTCAGCCGGGAACGCAGCGCGTCGTGGTGGTCGACCACGGCGCTCAGGACCGCGGCCACCTGCTCCCGGTCCACGCCCGCGGGGACCGCGACCACCGCCTCCTGGCTGAACCCGCCTATCGGGGTGTCCAGTGCGCGCAGCCACTCGACGATCGGGGTGGGCGCGATCTCGCCGATCCCGACGTCCCCGGGATCGGCCGTGCCCTCCGGCCGGGTGGCCACCGCGGCCAGGGCGGCGACCGACTGGTGGGCGAACACGTCCCGCGCGCCGATCGTCAGCCCGGCGGCCCGGGCCTGGGAGACCACCTGGATCGCCTGGATGCTGTCACCGCCGAGGTCGAAGAACCGGTCCTCGGCACCGACCTCGGGCAGTCCCAGCACCTGGGCGTAGATCCCGCACAGGATCTCCTCGACCGGGGTGCGGGGGCGGTCGGAGCCGACCGCCGCCCGGAAGTCGGGGGCCGGGAGCCGCTCCCGGTCCACCTTGCCGTTGGCGGTCAGCGGCAGCTCGTCGAGTACCACCACCGCGGCCGGGACCAGGTACGGCGGCAGCCGTCCGGCGACTGCGGCCCGCACGGCGGCCGGGTCCGGGTGCGCGCCCGGGCGGGGGACCACGTAGCCGACCAGCGCCCGGTTGCCCGGCCGGTCCTCACGGACCGTCACCACGGCCTGGGCTACCTCCGGGAGGGCGGTCAGCGCGGACTCGATCTCGCCCGGCTCGATCCGGAAGCCCCGGACCTTCACCTGGTGGTCGGTCCGGCCGAGGAAGTCCAGCCGGCCGTCCGGCCGCCGGCGCACCACGTCCCCGGTGCGGTACATCCGCGCCCCGGGCGGTCCGAACGGGTCGGGGAGGAAGCGCCGCGCGGTCAGCCCGGTCCGGCCCAGATAGCCCCGGGCGAGCCCGGAGCCCGCGACGAACAGCTCGCCCGGGACACCGACCGGCACCGGCCGCAGCCCCTCGTCCAGGACGTGCGCCTGCGTGTTGACGATCGGCCGGCCGACGGACGGGGCGGCGCCGCCCGACAGCGGGCCGCTCAGGGTGGCGCAGACCGTGGTCTCGGTCGGGCCGTAGGCGTTGACCATCCGCCGGCCGGCCGACCAGCGGGCGGCCAGCCCCGCCGGGCAGGCCTCGCCGGCGACCACCAGGGACATCCCGGCGGGCAGGCCGCCCTCCGGCACGGCCGCCAGCACGCTGGGCGGCAGCGTCACGTTGGTCACGCCGTACTCGGCGCAGGTGCGGGCCAGCGGCCCGCCCGGGAGCAGTTCCTCCTTCGGGACCACGACCAGGGCGGCGCCGGTCAGCAGCGCGTCGCACCGCTCCGCCACCGAGGCGTCGAAGCTCGGCGAGGCGAACTGCAGCACCCGGCTGCGCCCGTCCAGCCCGAAGCCCTCGGACTGCGCCGCGACCAGGCCGGCGATCCCGGTGTGGGTGACCACCACGCCCTTGGGCGTGCCCGTGGAGCCGGAGGTGTAGATGACGTACGCGGCGTGTGCCGGGGTCAGCGGCTCCACCCGGTCGCCGTCCCCGGGGGCGGTGGCGGGGAGGGCGTCGAGCTCCCGGAGCACCTCCGGCCGGTCCAGCAGCAGGAGCGGGACGCCGGTCTCCGGCAGCACGCCGGCCAGCGCGTCGACGGTGAGCAGCAGCACCGGCCGGGCGTCCCCGAGCAGGAGGGCGATCCGCTGCGGCGGGTGGTCCGGGTCGACGGGCAGATAGGCGGAGCCGGCCTTGACCACCGCCAGCATCGCCACCACCGAGGGTGCTGAGCGGGGCAGGGCCACCGCCACCGGCCGGTCCGGACCGGCGCCGCGGGCGATCAGCAGCCGGGCCAGGCGGTTGGCCTCCGCCTCCAACCGGGCGTAGGTCAGCTCCCGCTCGCCGTCGATCACCGCGAGGTTCGCCGGGGTGCGGGCCACCTGGGCCTCGAACAGCTGCGGCAGGGTGGCCGGCGGCAGTTCGCGGGCGGTGTCGTTCCACTCGGTCAGCAGCCGGTGGCGCTCGCGGGGGGTGAGCAGGTCCACGCCGTCGACGGGCCGGTCCGGGTCGGCGCAGACCGCCAGCAGCATCCGGCGCAGCCGGTCGGCCAGGGCCTGGACGGTGTCCGGGTCGAAGACGTCGGCGTTGTACTCGACCACACCGTCGATGCCGGCTTGCGCGGCGTCCCCGGAGCCGCGCCGCCCGGTCAGCGCGAACACCAGGTCCATCCGGGCGGTGCCGGTGCCCACCGGCACGACCTCCTCGGTCAGGCCCGGCAGGCCCAGCTCGGCGTCTGGCACGTTCTGCCAGGCGAGCATCACCTGGACCAGCGGGTGGTGTGCGGTGGACCGGGCGGGCCGCAGCGCGTCCACCAGGAACTCGAAGGGCACCTCCTGGTGGGCGTAGCCGTCCAGGCTGCGCTCCCGGACCCGGGCGAGCAGCTCCCGGAAGGTGGGCCGGCCGGAGACGTCGACTCGCAGCACCAGGGTGTTGACGAAGAACCCGACCAGGTCCTCGGTGGCGGCGTCGGTGCGTCCGGCGACGGTCGCCCCGATCGGGATGTCGTCCCCGCCGCCCAGGCGGTGCAGCAGTGCGGCCAGGCAGGCGTGGACGACCATGAACTCGCTGGTGTCGTGGCGGCGGGCGAGTGCGGCGACGGCGGTGTGCAGCCCGGCGTCCCAGTGGAGGGCGATGGTGCCGCCCCGGTGGCTCGCCCCGGCCGGGTGCGGCCGGTCGGTGGGCAGTGCGATCCGCTCCGGCAGGCCGTCCAGGGCCTGCTTCCAGTAGGCGAGTTGCCTGGTCCACACGCTGTCCGGGTCGTCCTGGCCGCCGAGGAGCCGGTGCTGCCACAGGGTGTAGTCGGCGTACTGGACGGGCAGCGGTGCCCAGTGCGGCGGCCGGCCGGCCCGGCGGGCGGAGTAGGCGGTGACCAGGTCGCGGCCGAGCAGGACGACGGACCAGCCGTCGGCCGCGATGTGGTGCACCACCAGGACCAGCGTCTGCCGGTCCGGGCCGTGGAGCAGCAGTTCGGCGTGCAGCGGCGCCTCACGGGCCAGGTCGAAGCGGTACCGGGCGGCGGCCGCCACCGCGTCGTCCGCTCCGGGCCCGGAGACCTCGGTCACGGTCAGCGCGGGGCGCCCGGCCGCGGCGTCGAGGACGTGCTGGCGCGGCACGCCCCCGGTGTCGGGATAGGTGGTGCGCAGCACCTCGTGGCGGGTCACCACGTCCGCCAGCGCGGCCCGCAGCGCGTCGACGTCCAGCACTCCGGTCAGGCGTACCGCCATCGGGATGTTGTAGGTGGCGGAGGGGCCCTGCATGCGGTCCAGGAACCACAGCCGTCGTTGGGCGAAGGAGAGCGGCAGCTCGGCCGGCCGCGGTTCGGGCCGCAGCGCGGGCAGCGGCTCCGGCCGCGGTGCCGGGGCAGCCGCACCCGCACCGCCGAGGCGGCGGGCCAGCCCGGCCACCGACGGCGTCTCGAACAGGGTACGGACCTGGATCTCCAGGCCGAGGGCGGCCCGGATCCGGGAGACCAGCCGGGTGGCGAGCAGGGAGTGGCCGCCCAGGTCGAAGAAGTCGTCGTGGACGCCGACGGTGGGCAGCCCGAGCACCGTGGCGAAGAGTTCGCACAGTGCCTCCTCCCGGGCGTCGCGCGGCGCGACGTACGCCGGGCTCACGGCCCGGCGGTCGCCGTCCGGTGCGGGCAGTGCCTTCCGGTCGGTCTTGCCGTTGGGCGTCAGCGGCAGGGCGTCGAGGAGGACGAAGACGGACGGGACCATGTAGGCGGGCAGTCGCTCGGCCAGCGCGGCCCGCAGCACCGGGGTGAGCCGGCGGGCCAGCCGGCGCCGGGCGCCGTTGACGTGGCGGCCCCAGTCCGGCTCGGGGCGGTCCGGCTCACCGGCGTCCTGTTCGCCGGCGCCCTGTTCGCCGGCCGCCGGCTCGGCACCGCGCGGCAGTCCGGCCACCGGTTCGCCGTCGGCGTCGACCCGGCGGGCCACCAGGGCCAGCGCGCCGTCCGGGCCGTGTCCGGACCAGTCCAGGTCGATCTGGTAGCCGGTCCCTTCGGCGAGGGCCCACAGCTCCTCCGGGTCCACGGCCGCCCCGGCCGGGGCGGCCAGGTGGTCCGTCAGCTCGGCGACGGTCGCGGTGCCCAGCCGTCCGACGGCGTCGGCGAGCGCGCGGACGCGGGCGTTGGGCACCCCGCGGACGGCGAGCAGCGGTGGCCGTTCGGTGGCCAGCCGCTCGCGCAGCGACGCCACGCTCAGTCGCTCGGCCTCCCAGTCCAGCCAGGTGCGGTCGGACGGGGTCCCGGTCGCCTGCCCGCCGGCCGGCCCGGTGGTGAGGACCACGTCGTAGCGGAAGCGGGTCAGTTCGTTGTCGGAGCAGGCCCGCTTGGGCAGCACGCGGACCTCGCCGATGGCGGGGAACCGCCGCGGCAGGGCGGTGAACAGCCGCGGGTCGACCACCAGTTCCTCGTCCTCGTCCAGGTGCCGGCGCACCCGTGCGAGCAACCGGTCGGCCGGGAGGCCGCCTTCGGCGCGGGACAGCTGCACCGAGAGGTGGAACGCCTCCAGCAGCGGCAGGCTGCGGATGTCGCCGAGGAAGACCGACCCGCCCGGGGCGAGCCGGCTCAGCGCGGCCTCGACCACCCGCAGCAGGTAGCGCTCGTCCGGGAAGTACTGCGCCACCGAGTTGAGCACGACCACGTCGAAGAGCCGCTCGGGCAGGCGGTCCAGCCGGTCGGCGGCGCAGTGGTGGAGTTCGACCCGGCCGAGCGGGTGGCCGGGGGCTTCGGCGGCCCTGCGCAGCCCCGCGAGCGCGACCTCGGAGATGTCGGTGCCCCAGTACCGCTCGCAGTGCGGCGCGACCCGCTGGAGGATCAGCCCGGTGCCGCAGCCGATCTCCAGGACCGAGCGGGGCCGCAGACCGAGCACCCGGTCCGCGGTGCGGTCGGCCCACTCGCGCATCTCCTCGGCCGGGATCGGCGCCCCGGTGTAGCTGCTGTTCCACCCGCGCAGGTCCTCGGCCGGGATCGGGGCCGGGGCCGGGGTGTCCTGGCCGTCGGAGCCGTCGGAGCCGTCGCCGCCGGGGTGCGGCGGGTTGCCGTCCGCCGCGTCGTCGTAGGCGGTGTCCCAGATCCGGCGCCACTCGTCGACCTGGTCGGGCCACTCCTGCGCGGGCCCGGCGTCGTCTGTGGCGGGCACCAGGTAGGCCACCAGACGCTGGTCGCCCGGGCTGTCCTCGCGGACCGTCACCACCGCGGCCCCGACCTCGGGTCGGCGGGCCAGCTCGCTCTCGATCTCGCCGAGCTCGATCCGGAACCCGCGCAGCTTCACCTGGTGGTCCAGCCGGCCCAGGAACTCGATGCCGCCGTCACGCCGTCGGCGCACCGAGTCCCCGGTGCGGTACAGCCGGTCCCCCGGTGCGCTGCCGAAGGGGTGCGGGACGAACCGTTCGGCGGTCAGCCCGGGCCGGCCCAGATAGCCCCGGGCCAGCCCGGCACCACCGATGTGCAGCTCGCCGGGGACCCCGGGCGGCGCCGGCCGGCCCCGGTCGTCGAGCACGTGCAGCTCGGTGTTGGCGATCGGCTCGCCGATCGAGATCGGGCCCTCGCCCACCTCGGCCACCGCCGACCAGATCGTCGTCTCGGTGGGGCCGTACATGTTCCACAGGGTCATGCCGCCGGCCCGCAGCCGCCGGGCCAGGTCGGCGGGCAGCGGCTCGCCCCCGGCCAGCACCCGCAGGCCCGGCGTGCCCTGCCAGCCCGCGTCCAGCAGCATCCGCCAGGTCGACGGCGTGGCCTGCATCACGGTGGCTCCGGAGCCGGCCAGCAGGCGGGCCAGCCGCTCGCCGTCGGCGGCCGCCCCGCGCTCGGCGACGACCACCCGGGCGCCCTCGGCGAGCGGCAGCAGCAGTTCCAGCAGCGAGATGTCGAAGGAGTGCGTGGTCACCGCGAGCAGGGTGTCGTCCGGCCCGATGCCCGGCCGTTCCTTCATCGCGCACAGGAAGTTGGCCAGCGCCCGGTGCGGGATCTCGACCCCCTTCGGCCGCCCGGTCGATCCCGAGGTGTAGATCACGTAGGCGAGGTCCTGCCCGGCCACCGGCTCGTCGAGGCCGTGCGCGGGCTCGACGGCGAGGTCCTCATGGAGTTCGTCCAGGCAGAGCACCTCGGCGCCGGTCACGGGCAGTGCCTCCGCCAGCGGCCGCTGGGTGAGCAGCACCGGCAGCCCGGAGTCGGCCAGCATGAAGGCGGTCCGCTCCGGCGGGAACCGCGGGTCCAGCGGGACGAAGGCGCCGCCCGCCTTCAGCACGGCCAGCAGGGCCACCACCAGGTCGACCGAGCGCTCCGTGCAGATGCCGACCAGGACGTCCCGGCCGACGCCGTGCCGCTTCAGCCGGTGGGCCAGCCGGTTGGAGCGCCGGTCCAGCTCGGCGTAGCTCAGTGCGTCCGGGCCGCAGCGGACGGCCTCGGCCTCCGGCGTGCGGGCGGCCTGCCGTTCGAAGCGGTGGTGGGCGAACCCCGGCTCGGGCCACTCCCGGCGGGTGTCGTTCCACCGGTCGCGCAGCCGCCGCTCCTCCTGCGCCGCGAGCATCGGGACCTGCCCGACCGGGCGGTCCGGGTCGGCGAGCAGGTTCTCCACCAGCAGCCCAAGGTGGCCGGACAGTTGGTCGACGGTGGCCGCGTCGAACAGGTCGCTGTTGTAGTCGAACCTGCCGCTCAGGCCCTCCGGGCGGTCGAACACCTGCAGTTCCAGGTCGAAGCGGGCGGTGGTGCCGTCCACCTCCACGGGCTCCAGGCGCAGGCCCGCCACGTCGAAGGCGGGCATCGCGATGTTCTGGAAGACGAAGGAGACCTGGAAGACCGGGGAGCGGGAGAGGTCCCGCCGCGGGTGCAGCTCCTCCACGAGCCGCTCGAAGGGCAGCTCCTGGTGCGCGAAGGCGCCGAGGCACACCGGCCGTACCCGTCGCAGCAGGTCCCGGAAGGACGGCGCGCCCGACAGGTCCGTCCGCAGCGCCAGCGTGTTGGCGAAGTACCCGATCAGCCGCTCGACCTCGGGCCGGCCCCGGTTGGCGACCGGCACCCCGACGACGACGTCCTCCTCGCGGGTGTAGCGGTGCAGCAGCACCTGGAAGGCCGCCAGCAGGGTCATGAACGGCGTGACGCCCTCGCTCCGGCTGAACGAGCGGACCCGGTCCATCACTTGCTCGGAGAGCCGGAACGGACGCGACCCTCCCCGGGTGCTCCGGACGGCGGGCCGGGGGCGGTCGGTGGGCAGCTCCAGGGCCGCCGGGGCCCCGGCGAGCGCCTGCGTCCAGTACGCGAGGTCGGCCGCCGCCCCCTCGCCGTCGAGCCGCTTGCGCTGCCACGCCGCGTAGTCGGCGTACTGGACCGGCAGTTCGGGCAGTGCGGCGTCGGTGCCGGTGGCGTACGCCCCGTGGAGCGCGACCAACTCGTCGAGGAAGACCGAGGTGGACCAGAGGTCGCCGGCGATGTGGTGGATGGTGAGCAGCAGGACGTGCTCGTCCGGGGCGAGGCGCAGGAACCGCAGCCGCATCAGCGGGCCGGTCTCCAGGTCGAACGGACGGGAGAACTCCTGCTGGGCCAGGGCATGGACGCCCGCCTCCCCGTCCGGTCCGCGCAGGTGCTCGCAGGACACGACGGTGAACTCGGGCCCGGCACCCTCGGTGACCACCTGCACGGGTTCGCCGTCCACCGCGCGGAAGGTGGTGCGCAGCGCCTCGTGCCGCCGGGCGATCTCGCGGACGGCGCGCCGCCAGAGCTCCAGGTCCAGCGGGCCGCGGATCCGGGTGGCGCCGGAGACGTTGTAGGCGGTGTCACCGGGCGTCAGCTGGTCCAGGAACCACATGCGCTGCTGCGGGAACGAGGCGGCGAAGCGGTGCTGCCGCGGCTGTCCGTCCGGTTGCCGTCCGGTCCGTTGCCGGAGGGCCTTCTTGCGGCGCAGGCGCTCGGCCAGCAGGGCCCGCTTCTCGGCGGCCGTGAGGTCGGCGGGGTCGGGGGTGGTCATCGCAGGTCCGTCCTCGTGTGTGTCGCGACCGGCCGGCTCTCGCTCGCTCATCGCTGTGCCCTCCGGTCCCGCCGGTCGTCCGGCTCCTCGGCGAGCAGCTCCGCCAGCCGGGCCGCCACCTCGTCGTCGGACAGGTCCGCCAGCTCGGACAGTTCGCGCAGGTCATCCGGGTCATCCAGGTCATCCTGGTCATCCGGGTCGGACAGGTCATCGGCCGGCTCGTCCGGCCGGTCGCGGCTCAGCACCTCGATCCCGTCCCCGTCACGGCCGCGGTCCGCGTCGTCGTCCCCGGCCAGCAGCCGGACGGTGTGCGCGACGGTGGGGGAGTGGAAGAAGTCACGCAGGTCGAGCTCCGCCCCGAACCGGCTCCGGATCCTGGTGTTGATCTGCACCGCCGCCAGCGAGTGGCCGCCCAGGGCGAAGAAGTCGTCGTCGACGCCGACCTCCTCGACGCCCAGGACCTCCTGCCAGAGCGCCGCGACCGCCTGCTCCCTGTCGGTGGCCGGGGCCACGAACGGGGTGGCGAGGTCGGGCCGCGGGTGGGCGCCGCCCAGCGGCGCCAGGAGGTCGATCTCCCGGGCGAGCAGGGCGGGTGTGATCGACCGGGCCAGCCGGCGGAGCGCGGTGAAGTCCTTGGGCGAGACCACCAGATGGGCCGGGAGCGCGGGCTCCGACAGGATCCGGGCGAACGCTGCCCGGCCGGCCTGCTCGTCGAAGCCCTCGCCGAGTGCCCGCAGGGCCCCCGTCCCGGCGCCGCTCCCTCCCGTCCCGTGCTCCGGTGCGGCCGCCGCCTCCACCGTCGCTTCCCCCTCCGGCTCCCCTTCCGCCTCCGCGACGGTCTGCCGGAGTTGCTCCAGCAGGGCCTCGACGTCGTTGATCCGCTTGACCGTGAAGTCGGTCACCTGGACCAGCAACCGACCGTCGGGGTCGAGGAGTTCGAGGTCACAGGTGAGGGTCTCGCCGGTGGCCCCGTCGGGTTCCCCGATCTCCACGCCGACCAGCACGGTGGCGGTCAGCGGGTGCAGGATCCGCAGGCTGCGGTAGGTCAGCGGCAGGTAGTGCGGGTCCCGGGCGTGCAGCCGGAAGACCCCGCCCGCCATGTCGAGCAGGGCCGGGTGCAGCGGGTAGGCGTCCAGGTCGGCCAGGAAGGCGTCGTCCAGGCGGAGGGTGGCGAGCATCCGCCGGCCGTCGGTCCGGATGGTCTTCAGCACCTGCCAGCGCGGCCCGAACCGGAACCGGAGCGGCCCGCCGCCCTCCTCGAAGCGTTCCACTCCCAGCCGGCGCCGGATCTCCTCCTCGCTCGACAGGACCTCGGTGGCCTCGAACCGGGCCGGCACCGCGCCCGGGTCGCGCACGGTGTCCGGGCCGCGCTCGTGGAAGGACGCCGACCCGACGGCGTGCTCCCGCCACCGCGCGCCCTCGCCGCCGCGGCTGCGGACCGTGAAGTGCGGTCGTCCGTCCCGCTCCTCGATCGTGGTGTATACCGTCCGGCGTCGCCCGTCGGGCACGATCACCGGTGTCATGAACAGCACGTCGTGGAGCTCGATCTCCCGTCCGGCGGCCTGCTCGGCCAGCGCGGCGCGGACCAGTTCGAGGTAGGCCGTGCCCGGGACGAGACCGTGGCCCATCAGGCGGTGGTCGTCCACGATCCAGTGGTCCGCGGTGCTCAGGACGGTGGCGTAGGTGTGGGTGGTCCCCTCGGACCTGACGAGGCGGAGCAGCGGGTGGCCGGTCTCCTGCCCGCCGGGCCCGACCGCGTCCGGGTCGACCGCGCTCGCCCCGACCGCCCCGATCGTGTCCGGCCGGGGGGTGAGCCCGGCCGCCATGCCGACGCCCTCCCAGGTGCCCCAGGCGATGGAGGTCACCGGGCGGCCCTGCTGCCGCCGCCACTGGGCGAAGGCGTCCAGGAAGGCGTTGGCCGCGCCGTAGTCGCTCTGGCCGGGCCCGCCCAGGACGGCGGTGACCGAGGAGCAGAGCAGGAAGAAGTCCAGCGGGTCGTCCTGGCAGAGCCGGTCGAGCAGCAGGGTGCCGCGGGTCTTCGCCGCCAGCACCCGGTCGGCGTCCTCCCGGGTCCTGCGCGCGATCATCCCGCCGGACGGAGCCCCGGCCGCGTGGATGACGCCGTTCAACGGGCCGAACCGGTCGCGCAGTTCGGCGATCCGGGCGGCGGTCTGCGCCGGGTCGGTCACATCGGCCCGCAGCACCGCGATCCGGGCGCCGAGCTCCCGCAGCCGGGACAGCCGCCGGATCCGGGCGCTGGTCGGGTCCTGCTCCCCGTGGGTGTCCAGCCAGCGGTCCCAGGCCTCCTCGGCGGGGAACTCCGAGCGGCCGAGCAGCCCCAGCGCGGGGGTCTCGACGCTGTGCGCCAGCTGCTCCGCGAAGGCCAGGCCCATGCCGCCGAGCCCGCCGGTGATCAGGTAGACGCCGCCGGCGCGCAACGGGGCCTCGTCCGCCGGGGTCTCGCCCGCCGGGCCGTCCGCCGGGGCCCCGTCCGCCGGGCCGTCCGCGCCGAGCCGGAACGGGTCGAAGTCGCGGACCCACCAGTGCCGGCCGCGCAGTGCCAGCTCGCGTTCCTCGGTGCCGCGGACCAGCAGCTCGTGCACGGCGCGCACCGACGCGCCCGGCGGGGCGGCCGGGTCGGTGCCGGTGATGTCCAGGGCGCGGCACTCGACGTCGGGCAGCTCCTGCGGGATGACGGTGCACGGGCCGGTCAGGGTGGCGTTCTCGGGCTGCAGCGTCTCCTCCCCGGTCACGCTGTGCACGCCCCGGCACAGCACGTCGATGGTGACCGGCACCGAGGGGCGGGCGTCCTCGATGGCCTGGGCCAGGGCGAGCAGGCTGTCGAAGCCGAGCCGCCGGGCCTCGTCGAACCGCTTCTCGTCCAGCGGGCCGGTCGGCCCGGCCGGCTCGGCGTCCAGGCTGAACAGGTGCACCAGCCGGACCGCCTCCGCGCCCCGCACCTCCGGTGAGCCGAGGAGGTCGGCGAAGTGTTCCCGGTCGGCCGGGTCCAGCGACCACGACCGCTCGCCGCGGGAGCGGAACCCGTCACCGGCGCCGACCCGGACGACGGATGCCCCCTGCTCCTCCAACCGCCCGGCCAGGGCGCGGCCGAGGCCGAGGTGGTCGCCCAGCACCACCCAGAGCGGCTCCGGGCCGCCCTCGGGCCGGTGGCCGGCGGCCCGGGGGGCGAGGCGCTTCCAGCCGGGGGTGCGGAACCAGTCGTCGAGCGGCGCGGTGGCGTCGACCGGCAGGCCGTCCGAGGTGGTGGCGGGGTCGGGATCCACCCAGTACCGCTGCCGCTGGAAGGCGTAGCCGGGCAGGCGCAGTGCCCGCCGGCCCGCGGCCGGGCGGACGGCGGTCCAGTCGACGGGGACGCCGGCGCTCCACAGCGCCCCCAGGGCGTGCAGCAGGTGCTCCCGGTCGTCGGCCCGCTCGTGCGGGTGCCGCAGCGAGCCGACCACGGCCCGGTCGTCGCGCCGGTCGCGGTGCCGGTGGAGGAAGTCGGCGAGGGTGTGGCCCGGGCCCACCTCGACCAGCACCAGGGACGGGTCGGCCAGCAGCAGTGCGGCGGCGTCGCAGAAGCGCACCGGTTGCCGCAGGTGGCGGCCCCAGTACTCCGGACTGGTCGCCTGTTCGTCGGTGATCCAGGTGCCGGTGACGTTGGAGCAGAACGGGATGCGCGGCGGGTTCAGCCGGACGGTGCGGACCGCCTCGACCAGCGGCCCGACGGCGTCGTCCATGGTGGCGGAGTGGAAGGCGTGCGAGGTGTGCAGCCGGCGGCAGGGGATGCCGGCGGCCCCGAGCCGCCGCTCCAGCCCGTCCACCGCCCCGGTCGGGCCGGAAAGCACGCTCAGCGCACTGGAGTTGACCGCGGCCAGGGCGAGGCCGTCGCCGTCGTCGTCGGCCAGCCACGGCGCCAGCTCGTCCTCGGACAGGAAGACGGTGAGCATCGACCCGGCCGGCATCGACTGGACCAGGCGGCCGCGCGCCGCCACCAGGTGGACGGCGTCCTCCAGGGAGAAGACGCCCGCGAGGCAGGCCGCGACGTACTCGCCGATGCTGTGGCCGACCATGGCGTGCGGGTGCACGCCCCAGGCGGACCACTGCCGGGCGAGGGCGAACTCGACCAGGAACAGGGCTGGTTGGGCGAGCTCCGTGCGGGCCAGTCGGGCCTCGGCCGCGGCCGCCCGCCCGGGCCGGGGGAACAGCGAGGCACGGAGGTCCTCGCCCAGTTCGGCGGTGAACAGCTCGGCGCAGCGGTCGAGTTCGGCGGTGAAGACCGGCTCGTGGCGGTACAGGTCGCGGGCCATGTCGACGTACTGGGTGCCCTGGCCGGGGAAGAGGAAGGCGACCGGGGCCCGGTCGGCGGCCTCGGTGGCCTCGGCGGCCGTGACGGCGCGCAGAGCGGCGACGGCCTCCGCCCGGTCCCGACCCACCACCGTCCGGCGCTGCCCGAACGCGCGCCGGTGGCGGGTCAGGGTGTGGGCGACGTCCTCCAACCGGGCCTCGGGGTGGTCGGCCAGGTGGTCGGCGAGCCGGTGCGCGTTCTGTGCGACCGCCTCCGCCGTCCGCCCCGACAGCGGCAGCAGGACCGGCCCGGCGGCGGGCACCTCGGCGGGCACCTCGGCGGGCACCTTGGCGGGCTCCGGGGCGGGCGCCTCCTGCAGGACCAGGTGCACATTGGTGCCGCCGATGCCGAAGGAGCTGACCCCGGCCCGGCGCGGCTCCGGCCCCCGGGGCCACGGCCGCAGCCGGTCGTTGACGAAGAACGGGCTCTTCTCCAGGTCGAGTTCGGGGTTGGGCTCGGTGAAGTGCAGTGACGGCGGAAGGGCCTCGTGCCGCAGTGCCAGCACGGCCTTGATCAGCGAGGCGACCCCGGCGGCGGCGTCCAGGTGGCCGATGTTGCTCTTCACCGAGCCGATCGCGCAGTAGCCGGTGGCCTCGGTGTCCGCGCGGAAGGCGCGGGTCAGCGCGGCGATCTCGATCGGGTCGCCGAGGGCGGTGCCCGTGCCGTGGGTCTCCACGTAGCCGACGGTGCCGGCGCTCACGCCGGCCATCGCCAGCGCCTCGGCGATCACCGCGGCCTGTCCGTCCACCCCGGGCGCGGTGTAACCCGCCTTCAGCGAGCCGTCGTTGTTGATCGCGGAGCCCAGGATGACGGCGTCCACGGTGTCGCCGTCGCGGCGGGCGTCGGCCAGCCGGCGCAGCACCACGACGCCGGTGCCGCTGCCGGGTACGGTGCCGCCCGCCGCGGCGTCGAAGGGGCGGCAGTGCCCGTCCGGCGAGAGGATGCCGCCGGGCTCGTACAGGTGGCCCTGGCGCAGCGGCGAGCCGACCGCGACGCCGCCGGCCAGCGCGAGGTCGCACTCGCTGTTGAGCAGGCTCTGGCAGGCCAGGTGGACCGCCGTGAGCGAGGTGGAGCAGGCGGTCTGCACGCTCAGCGCCGGGCCGGTGAGGCCGAACTTGTACGCGACCCTGGTGGCGAGGAAGTCCTTCTCCCCGGCCAGCATGGTCTGGTAGGGCCCCGCGGCGTCGAAGACCCGGCGGTTGGCCGTCACGTTGTGCAGCAGATAGCTGTTCATCCCGGACCCGGCGAAGACCCCGATCCGCCCCTCGAAGTCCTCCGGGACGCAGCCGGCGGATTCCAGGGCCTCCCAGGCGCACTCCAGGAACACCCGGTGCTGCGGGTCCATGATCTCGGCCTCGCGCGGGCTGTAGCCGAAGAAGGCGGCGTCGAAGCGGTCGGCGTCCTCCAGCACGCCCCTGGCCCGGACGTAGCCGTCCCGGCCCAGCAGGGCCGGGCTCACCCCCGCGGCCAGGAGCTCGTGCTCCGAGAAGGTGGTGATGGACTCGCGGCCCTGCTCCAGGTTCCTCCGGAAGGCGTCGACGTCGGGGGCCCCGGGGAAGCGGCCGGCCATGCCGACGATGGCTATCTGGTCGAGCTCTTCGGACATCTCCGACATCGGGTCACCTATCGCTCTCGGGTACGGCGCGGCGTCCGGCCGCCTGTCGTCGTCGGGCGCCGGCCCGGCGACGGTCCTCCGCGCGTCGGCGCGCCGCGGGCCCGGGGGTCGTGGACGGACCGTCCGGCCGGCTCAGGTGCGCGGCCAGCGACGCGACCGTGGGGTGCTGGAACAGCTCGACCATCGACACCCGGTGCCCGGTGTCCGCGGCGAGCAGCGAGCGCAGCTCGGCCATCAGCAGCGAGTGCCCGCCGAGGTCGAAGAAGTTGTCGTGGGCGCCGACCCGGTCGATCCCCAGCACCGTGCGCCACAGCCCCGCCAGGGTGTGTTCCAGGCCGGGCGAGGGCGCCGTGAACCGCGCCCCCGGTTCGGGCCGGGCGCCGCTCGGTTCGGGCAGGGCCGCGCGGTCCACCTTGCCGTTGGGGGTGAGCGGGAGGGCGTCCAGTACCTCGAAGGCGGCGGGCACCATGTACGCGGGCAGCTGCCGCCGCAGGTGGCGGGCCAGCTCCCCGGCCTCGGGCGCCCCGGCGCCCGCCGCCGTCAGGTGGGCCACCAGCCGGACGTCCCCGGCCCGGTGCGGGCGGGCCGTCACCACCGCCTCGCGCACCCCGGGGTGCGCGGCCAGCGCGGCCTCGATCTCGCCCGGCTCGATCCGGAAGCCGCGCAGCTTCACCTGGTGGTCCAGCCGGCCCAGGAACTCCAGCGTCCCGTCCGTCCGGAAGCGGGCCACGTCCCCGGTCCGGTAGAGCCGCGCCGCCGGGTCCGGGTCGAAGGGGCTGCGGACGAACCGCTCGGCGGTCAGGTCGGGCCGGTTCAGGTAGCCGCGGGCCAGGCCCCGCCCGCCGAGGTGGAGCTCCCCCGGCACCCCGACCGGTACCGGCCGCAGCGACTCGTCCAGCACGTACACCCGGGTGTTGGCGATCGGCCTGCCGATCGGCACCGGCCGCGCGTCGTCCTCCGCGCGGCAGGTCCAGTGGGTGACGTCGACGGCCGCCTCGGTCGGGCCGTACAGGTTGTACAGCCGGGCCCGGGAGCGGGCCAGGAAGCGGTCCTGGAGGTCGCGCGGCAGCGCCTCGCCGCTGCAGACCACCCGGCGCAGGCTGCCGCACTCCTCCACCGGCTCCCGGAGGAAGACCTGGAGCATGGACGGCACGAAGTGCACCGTGGTGACCCGCTCCTGCCGGATCGTCCGCGCCAGGTAGCCGGCGTCCCGGTGGCCGTCCGGGCGGGCGAGGACGAGCGTCGCCCCGGTCGTCAGCGGCCAGAAGAACTCCCACACCGACACGTCGAAGGAGAACGGCGTCTTCTGCAGCACCCGGTCGGTGGCGTCCAGGCGGTAGGCGTCCTGCATCCACAGCAGCCGGTTGCGGATCCCGGCGTGCACGTTCAGCACGCCCTTGGGGGTGCCGGTGGAGCCGGAGGTGTAGATCACGTAGGCCAGGTCCTCGCCGTCGACCGCGACCCGCGGGTCGCTGTCCGGCTCGTCGCCCGGCGCGGCCTCGAACTCCGTCACGCACAGCACCTCGGCGCCGGTCGCGGGCAGCCGTCCGAGCAGCCCGCGCTCGGTGAGCAGCACCGGCGTCCGGGCGTCCCGGATCATGTGCTCCAGCCGGGCGGGCGGGAGGCCTGGGTCCAGCGGCAGGTAGGCGCCGCCCGCCTTGAGCACCGCCAGCAGGGCCACCACCAGCTCCGGTGACCGCTCCATGACGACGCCCACCACGACGTCGCGGCCGACCCCGAGCCGCAGCAGCCGGTGGGCGAGCCGGTTGGCGCGCCGGTTCAGCTCCCGGTAGCCCAGTGCGCGCCCCTCGAAGCGCACCGCCTCCGCCTCGGGGCGGCGCCGCGCCTGCTCCTCGAAGGACCGGTGGATCCAGCCCGCCTCCTCGGGCCAGGTCCGGTCGGTGGCGTTGAACTCCTCCAGGATCCGCCGGCGTTCGTCGTCCGCCAGCAACTCCAGTTCGCTGACCGGCCGTTCCGGGGCCGCCACCACCTGCTCCGCCAGCCGGCGGAAGTGGGCGGCCAGCCGGGCGACGGTGGCTTCGTCGAACAGGTCGCGGTCGTACTCGAACCAGCCGCTGAGCCCACCGTCGCGGTCGAAGGCCTGGAGCTCCAGGTCGAAGCGCGCCCCCTCGCTCCGGACCGGCACCCGGTCCAGCTCCGCACCGCCCAGGGTGAGGCGCGGCACCGCCTCCCCGCCGTAGGCGAAGCTCACCTGGCAGACCGGCGGCCGGCTGAGGTCGCGTGCCGCGTTCACCTCCCCGACCACCAGCTCGAACGGCACCTCCTGGTGCTCGTAGGCGCCGAGGCAGGCCGTCCGGACCCGGTCGAGCACCTCGGCGAAGGTCGGATCCCCGCCCAGGTCGGTCCTGATCGGCAGGGTGTTGACGAAGTACCCGATCAGCGGCTCCAGTTCGGGCCGGTCCCGGACGGCCATGGGCACGCCCACCACCACGTCGGGCCGGCGGCCGTACCGGGACAGCAGGACGGTGAAGACGGTCAGCAGTGCCATGTAGGTGGTCGCGCCGCGCCGGTGGGCGAGCCGGCCCAGCTCCCGCATCAGCGGCTCGGGGAGCTCGAACGGCAGCGTGCCGCCGTTGAAGCCCTGGACCGCGGGCCGGGGCCGGTCCGTCGGCAGCTCCAGCGCCGCCGGGGCGCCGGCCAGCCGCTCCCGCCAGTACGCCAACTGTCCGGCCCAGCGGCCCTGTTCCTGCTGCTCCCGCTGCCAGAGCGCGAAGTCCCCGTACTGGACCGGCAGGTCCGGCAGCGGCGAGGGGCGGCCCGCCGCGAACGCCGCGTACAGGGTGGAGAGTTCGGACAGCAGCACCCAGACCGACCAGCGGTCCGAGACCAGGTGGTGCAGGGCCAGTACCAGCACCGACTCGTCGTCGGCGGTCCGCAGCAGCGCCGTCCGCACCAGCGGGCCGGTCTCCAGGTCGAACGGCTCGCCGATCGCCGCCGCGGCGATCCGGTGCTCCAACTCGGCGCCCGTGAGCCGCGCCTGCCGCAGATCGACCTCGGGCAGCTCCAGCGTCAGCCGGGGCCGCACCACCTGGACCGGCCGGCCGTCGCGCAGCCGGAAGGTGGTGCGCAGCGCCTCGTGCCGCCGGACCACCTCGTTCAGCGCGTCCCGCAGCAGCCGGGCGTCCACGGCGCCGCGGACGCGCACCGCGCCCGGCACCACGTACGCCGGGTTCTCCGGCCGGACCTGCTCCAGGAACCACATGCCCTGCTGGAACACCGAGAGCGGGAAGACGTCCTCGGCCGCTGCGCCGTCCGACGGCGGCCGGTCCGTGAGCAGTTCCGCGAGGCGCGCCCGCTGTTCCGTGAGCAGTTCCGCGAGGCGCGCCCGCTGTTCCGGGGACAGTTCCGCGAGGCGCGCCCGCTGTTCCGGGGACAGTTCCGCGAGGTGCTCTTCGAGCTCAGTCATCCGACCGCTCCGCTCCCGCCGGGGTGCCCGCCGGCTCCCCGGACACCTGGTCCAGGAGTGCCAGCAGCTCCGCCGTCCGGTCCCCGGCCCGGGCCACCCGGCGGATCGCCGTCCCGTCGTCGGTGCCCTCCAGCCCCGGGCCGGCCGGCCCGTCCGCCAGCTCGCCGGCCACCTGCTCGGCCAGGCTGCGGAGGGTCGCGCCCTTGAGGAAGTCGGCCACCGTCACCGTGATCCCCAGCCGGCTGCTGATCTCGTTCCTGAGCTCCACGGCCATCAGCGAGTCCAGCCCGAGCCCCGACAGCGGCACGTCGGGGTCGACGGCGGCCGCCCGCGACCCCAGGGCCGCCCGCACGCTGGACGCCAGCCGGGTGATCAGTGTGGCGACGCGCTCCCCGGCGGGTGCCCGCAGCAGCTCCTCGGCGCTGGGGAGCCCGCTCACGGCGGACCGTCCCGGGGCGCCGGGCACCCCGGGACGCGCGGGCCGCTCGGCCGGCTGCTCCTCGGGCGGCCGTGCGCCACCCCGGGCCGGGGCACCGCGGCCCGGGACCGCGGATCCACCGCCGCCCGGCTCGTGCCAGCAACGGGTGGGGGCGAACGGGTAGTGCGGCAGCGGCGTCCGGGAGCGGGTGTAGTCGCGGTCGAACCCGGCCCAGTCGACCTCGGCACCGTCGGCGTACAGCCGGCTCAAACTGCCGAGCAGGACCTCCCAGTCGTCGTGCGTCGGCCGCAGGCTGGGCAGCATCAGCACGTCGTCGCCGGTCAGGATCTCGCGGACCAGGCCCAGCAGGGTCGGCGCCGGGCCGACCTCCAGGAAGCTGCGGTACCCCAGGTCGTGCAGGGCCCGGACGCCGTCGGCGAAGCGCACCGGCTGCCGGGCGTGCCGGAGCCAGTAGTCGGTGTCCAGCGGCTCGTCCCACGGCCACAGCCGGCCGGTCAGGTTGGACAGCAGCGGGATCCGGGGCGGGCCGAAGGAGACCTGGTCCAGCGCCTTGCGCAGCGGGTCCAGGACCGGTTCGACCAGCGGGGAGTGCGAGGAGGTGGAGATGCGCAGCCGTTTCACCTCCACGCCGCGCGCGGTGAAGGCCTCGCAGACCGCGTCGACGACCTCCCGCACGCCCGAGACGGTGGTGTTCGCCGGTCCGTTGACGGCGGCGACCGAGACCAGCGAGGCCTCGTACCGGGCGAGTTCCTCCGCGACCTCCTCGGCCGGGGCGCGGACGGCCGCCATGGCGCCGGCCCCGGCGAGCTGCTGGAGCAGCCGGCCGCGTTCGGCGACCAGCCGCAGACCGTCCTCCAGCGACAGCGCGCCCGCGAAGCACGCGGCGGTGTACTCGCCGAGGCTGTGGCCGATGACGGCGGCCGGCTCCACGCCCCACGAGCGCCAGAGCTCGGCCAGGGCGTACTCCACGGCGAAGAGACCGGGCTGGGCGTACTCCATGGTGTCGATCAGATCGCCGTCGGCGGCCGCACCCGGCCGCCCGGGGTGGACGGCGGAGAGCAAAGACGACGGCAGGACGTCCCGCAGGATCTCGTCGCAACGGTCGAGGGTCCGCCGGAACGACGGCTGTGTCTCGTACAACTGCCGGGCCATGCCCGCCCGTTGCGGGCCCTGTCCGGTGAACAGGAAGACCGCGTCGCCGGCCGCGGCGCCGCCGCCGTCGGCCCGGCCGAGCGCCAGCCCGTCCCCGGGATCGTCCCGCACGAAGTCCGCCAGCCGGTCCGCGATCTCCCGGGCCCCGGCCCCCACCGCCGCGAGCCGGTGGGGGAAGTGGGAGCGGCCGGTGTTGGCGGCGAAGCAGAGGTCGGCCACCGCCCCGGGATCCGCCGCCGACAGCCGGTCCTGGTAGCGCCGGGCGAGCTTGAGCAGCGACGTCCCGCTCTTCGCCGACAGGGCCAGCACCGAGAGCGGGCGCCGTGCGTCCGGCTCGGGCACCGGACGTTCGGGTGCCTGCTCCAGGATCAGGTGCGCGTTGGTCCCGCTGAACCCGAAGCTGCTCACGGCCGCCAGCCGCCGCCCCCCGTCGGCCGGACCCCCATCGATCGGCCCCTCGTCGGACGATTCCCCGTCGGCCGGCCCCGCGCCGGTCGGCCACGGGGTGAGGCGGGTCGGCACGGCGAAGGTGGTCCGGTCGAAGGAGATGTGCGGATTGAGTTCGCCGAAGTGCAGATTGGGCGGGATCAGGCCGCGGTCGACACAGAGCGCGGCCTTGATCAGCCCGGCGATCCCGGCCGCCGCCTCCAGATGGCCGAGGTTGGTCTTCACCGCGCCCAGGTAGAGCGGCGAGCCCTCCTCGCGGCCGTAGACCTCGGCCAGCGCCGCCACCTCGATCGGGTCGCCCAGCCTGGTGCCCGCGCCGTGCGTCTCGATGTAGCCGAGCCGGCGCGGGTCGGTCCCGCCGGCCGCCAGGGCGCGGTGGAACAGGTCGCGCTGCGCGGCTCCGTTCGGCGCGGTCAGGCCCGAGCTGCGCCCGTCCTGGTTGACCGCGGAGCCGCGGATCACCGCGAGCACCCGGTCGTCGTCCCGCAGCGCGTCCGACAGCCGCTTGAGCACCACCACGCCGCAGCCCTCGCTGCGGACGAAGCCGTTCGCCGCCGCGTCGAAGGTCTTGCACCGGCCGTCGGCGGCCAGCATCTCCGGGAACTGCGAGAAGGAGATGGCCGCCTCGGGCGACAGCACCGCGTTCACCCCGCCGCTGATCGCCAGGTCGCACTCGCCGAGCCGCAGGTTCTGGCACGCCTGGTGCACGGCGACCAGCGAGGAGGAGCAGGCGGTGTCCACCGAGACGCTCGGCCCGCGCAGGTCCAGCAGGTACGACAGGCGGCCGCTGGCGATGCTGTGGGCGACCCCGGTGCTCGCGTGGGCCGTGATGTCCTCGGGCTCGCGGAACAGCAGCCCGGCGTAGTCGTTGCTGCAGATCCCCAGGAAGACCCCGGTCCGGCTGCCGGCCAGCGCGTGCGGGGCCTGCCCGGCGTCCTCCAGGGCCTCCCAGGCGACCTCCAGCACCAGTCGCTGCTGCGGGTCCATGGACACCGCCTCGCGCCGGGAGATGCCGAAGAACTCGTGGTCGAACCGGTCGATGTGGTCCAGGAAGCCGCCCCAGCGGGTGCTGCTCCGCCCCGGGCGGCGCGGTTCCTCGTCGTAGAACGCGTCCACGTCCCAGCGGTCGGGCGGGATCTCGCCGATCGCGTCGGTGCCGCCGCTCAGCAGCTCCCAGTACGACTCGGGGTCGGTCACCCCGCCGGGGAACCGGCAGCCGACGCCCACGATGGCGATCGGCTCGGACCGGGCCTGCTCGTACGCGTCGATCCGGCGCTGCATCCGCTCCATCGTCAGGACGGCGCGCTTCATCGCGGTCATCGACGCGGGCCCGCCGCCCCGAGCCGTACCGTCCCGGGTGGTGCTGTCCCCGGTGCTGCTGTCCTGTGTGCTGGTGGGCCGTGTGGTCATCGTCCCTGGCTCCGCTCGATCGGATCGGCACTGGTGTCGAACTGCTCGGTCCTGGCGAGGAGGAGCGCTTCGAGCTCGCGCTCCGAGAGCCCGTCGAGATCGAGCTCCGCCACGGCGGCCGGGGCCGCCGCCGGCTCCCGGACCGGCGGCGGGACGGTGGCCGCGACGGCCTCCAGCGGGATCCCCATCCGCTCGGCGAGGTAGGGCACCAGCGCGTCCAGGGTGGGGTACTGCCAGCCGAGCGTCGGTGGCAGCCGCACCCCGAGCGACGTCTCCAGCCGCGAGCGCAGCTCCAGGGTGCGCATGGAGTCGAAGCCGAGGGCGGCCAGCGGCGCGGTGCCGTCGATGGCGGCGCCGTCCGGGGTGGACCGGTGCGCCCCGAGCACCCGGGCGGCGAGGTCCCCGCAGTGCCGGGCCAGCAGGGCCCGGCGGCGCCGGCCCGGTTCGACCTCCAGCAGCTGCCGGCGGATCGCGCCGCCGTCCCCGGCCGGGGCGTCGTCGCCGGTGGCCACCCGGGCCACCGCGGCCGGGCTGTCCAGCAGGCGGCCGAGAGCCGCGAGGCCCTCGCGGTTGACGCTCAGGGCGGGCAGTCCGAGGGCCCGGCGGTGCGCGGCCAGCGCGTCCAGGAAGGCGCCGACCGGGGCGTCCCGGCCCGGCCGGGTGGCCGGGGAGCACAGCACGAAGAAGTCCAGTTTCCGTGCGGACGCGGCCAGATGGAGTTGCCAGGCGTCGGCGGCCTGGGTCGCGGTGGAGTGCAGGAGGTCGTCGCTGGGCGCCGGCGCCGTGGCGTCGTCCGGGGCGTCCCCGGTGTGCACCACACCGGCCAGTGGCGCCGACGCGGTGTCGAGCCCGGCCAGCAGGGCGGCCACGTCCCCGGAGCGGGACAGGTCCGCCATCGGCAGCGTGACCTCGACGCCCAGGGAGCGCAGCTCGGCCACCACCTCGGACACGGCTCCGGTGTCGGCGTCGGCCCCGGTGTCCGCTCCGGTGTCGGCGTCGGCCGACGGGGCCCGGAGCAGCGCGATCCGCCGGGCGCCCAGGTCGGCCAGCTGCCGCGCCGCCGCCAGGGCCGCGGGCCTCGCCCCGCCGGTGACCAGGTAGCACGCCGCCGCCCGCAGGCCCGGCCGGGTGGGCGGCACCGCGATCTCCGGCGCCCGCTCCGGCCGGAGCACCAGCTTCCCGGTGTGCCGGGCCCGGGCCATCCGGGCGAAGGCCGCCGGCGCCTCGGCGAACGGGTGGACGGTGACCGGCAGTGGGCCGAACTGCCCGCTGTCGAAGCCCCGCACCACCTCGTCGAACAGCTCGGCCAGCAGCGCCGGCTGCTCCAGGAAGGTCTGCTCCAGGTCGACGGCGAACAGCGAGCGGTTCCGTTTGAGGAAGCCGAGGCCGACCGGGCTGTCGTCGTGGATGTCGCGCTTGCCGAGCTCCACGAACCTCCCGCCGGGCGCCAGCAGGGCCAGGCTGCGCCGCAGCGCCTCGCCGGTCAGCGAGTTGAGCACCACGTCGACACCGCGGCCGTCGGTGCACGCGACGACCTCGTCGGCGAAGGCCACCGACCGGGAGTCCATCACCCGCTCCACGCCCAGGTCGCGCAGGAACCGCCGCTTCTCCTCGCTCCCGGCCGTGGCGAGGACCTCCGCGCCGCACCGCCGGGCCACCGCCAGCGCGGCCAGGCCCACGCCGCCGGTCGCCGAGTGGATCAGCACCCGCTCGCCCGCCCGCAGCCGGGCCAGGTGGCACAGCCCGTACACGGCGGTGAGGTAGGCGACCGGGGTGGCCGCCGCCCGGTCGTCGTCGAGCGCCGCCGGTCGCGGTGCCACCAGATGGGCCTCGGTGGTGGTGTACGCGGCCAGCCCGGACGGCACCACCGCCATCACCCGGTCCCCGACCCGGAAGCGGTCGACGCCCTCGCCGACCGCGCTGATCCGGCCCGCGCACTCGACGCCCAGCGGGACGGTTCCCGAGGCCCCCGGATAGGCGCCCATCGCCTTGAGGACGTCGCTGAAGTTGAGTCCGGCCGCCGCGACCTCGATCTCGACCTGGCCCGGCCCCGGCGGAGTCCGCTCCCACCGGGTCGGCGTCAGGCTCTCCAGGATGCCGGGCCGGACCGCCAGGATCCGGTGATTGGCATCCCGCTCCGGGGCGAACGGCCGCCGTTGCCAAGCGGGTTCGGATCCGTCCGCGGAGTCCTGGGGAGTCCGGACGGGGGTGTACCGGGCGGGGCCGCGCAGGGCGGTCCGCGGTTCCTCGCGGGGGAGCAGCAGCACGTCGAGCAGCCGGCCGGCGTCGTACCGGGCGAGGTCCGGGTCGAGGTCGACGACGGCGAGGCGCAGCCGGTCGTGCTCGGCCGCGGCCGCCCCGGCCGGTCCTGTCAGCAGCGCGTGGGCGAGGACGGGGGCCGGGTCCGCGCCGTCCACCCGCTGCGCGCCCCGGGTCAGCAGCGTGAGCCGGGGCCCACCGGGCAGGACGTCGCGGGCGAGTTCCTCGACCAGGCGCAGGACGGGTCGGCTGACGCTCTCCCGTTCCTCCGGCCCCGGCAGCCGGCCGGGCTCGCCCGGGAGAGCGGAGTCGGCATCCAGGCCCCAGCCGTACACCACCCCGGCGCAGGGCTCGTCGGCGCCGGCGCGTACCTCCTGGAGGAGGGCGGCGAGGTGCTCCGGCCGCCGCGGGTCGATCTCGTGGTGGAGCGGGTCCGGCCGTCGGTAGTGCGTCCCCGGGGTGACGGTCACACAGCTGCCGCCGCGGGCGGTGATCTCGGCGCGCAGTGCCTCGACCGCACCGGCGCGGTCGGCGAACAGCAGCCACCGGCCGGGCCCGCCGGCGGGCGGCGCGCCGGTGTTCTCGGCCTTCGCCCACTCCAGCGCGAAGAGCGCGTGGGCGGCCGGGGGATCGGCGGCGGCGTCGGCCGGGGCCTCGGCGCCCCGCCGCTCCGGCCCGGGCGCCGCCTCGGCGGGCTGTGCGCCGGCGGGCGTCGGACCGGTGGGCGTCGCACCGGCGTCCGCCGGCTCGGGTGCGTAACGCCGCCGCTGCCAGGGGTAGTTCGGGAGGTCGACGACGGCCCGGGGAAGCACCTCGGGCTCGCCGTCCACGCTGTCCTGCCCGTGGTCCCGCCCGCTGTCCCGCTCCTGGCCCCGGTCGGTCGGCACCAGCTCGGGCGAGGTGCCCTCGGCGAGCCCGTGGAGCGCCCGCAGCGCGGTGGCCCGGTCGGGGGCGGCGATCCGCGCCCGCCAGCGGTGGTGCGCCCGGCCGGAGCCCGCCGTGTACGCGAACGCCGGGTAGCTGTCGTCCGGCAGCTCCGTGAGGCGCCGGTGGAAGGCGGCCGCCAGGGCGCGCAACGCCTCCGGCGTCCGCGCCGAGAGCTCGAAGCCGCGGACCGGCACCGCGGCGCCCGCAGCCCCGTTGCTCGGCTCCTCGCTCGGCTCCTCGGCCGGCCCGAGGATGACCTGGGCGTTGGTCCCGCCCATGCCGAAGGCGCTGACCGCGGCATGACGGCCGGCGCGTTCCGGCCACGGCTGCAGCGCCGTCGGCAGGGTGATGCCCGTGCCGTCCAGGTCGATCAGCGGGTTCAGGGTGGAGAAGTGCACCAGCGGCGGCACCGCGCGCCGTTGCAGGCACAGCACCGCCTTGATCAGCGAGACGACCCCGGCGGCGGACTCCGGATGGCCCAGGTTGGCCTTGACCGAGCCGACGGCCAGCGCGGCCCCGCCGTTGCGCTCCCCCAGCGCGGTGGCGATCGCCTCCATCTCGATGGCGTCCCCGAGCGGGGTGCCGGTCCCGTGCGCCTCCACCAGGCCGATGTCGGCGGGGGCGAGTCCGGCGTCCGCCAGCGCCGTCCCGATCAGGGCGGCCTCCGACAGCACGTTGGGAGCGGTGTAGCCGGTGGAGCGGCCGGTCTGGTTCACCGCCGTCCCCCGGATCACGGCGTGCACCCGGTCGCCGTCGCGCCGTGCGTCCGCCAGGCGCTTGAGGACCAGGACGCCGCAGCCCTCGCCCCGGGTGAAGCCGTTGGCGCGGGCGTCGAAGGGGCTGCACCGCCCGTCCGGCGACAGCGTGCCCGCCAGTTGGTGCAGCCTGGTCGCGCGCGGCGAGAGCACCAGGTTGACCCCGCCGGCCAGCGCCACGTCGCACTCCCGGCGGGCCAGCGCCTGCCGCGCCAGGTGCACGGCGACCAGGGACGACGAGCAGGCGGTGTCCACCGTGATGGCCGGACCGCCCAGCCCCAGCGCGTACGCCGGCCGGCCCACCGTGAAGCAGTGGCCGTTGCCGGCGGCCCAGTGGGTGTCCGGCTCGCCGCGCTGCCAGTCCCAGTACTCCTGGCCGGTGATCCCGACGAACAGGCCGGTCCGGGCCGCGTCCAGCCGGTCCGGCGGCAGCGCGGCGTTCTCCAGGGCCTCCCAGGCGACCTCCAGCAGCAGCCGCTGCTGCGGATCGGTACCCCGGGCCTCCGCGGCGGTCATCCCGAAGAAGTCCGCGTCGAAGTCCATGACCTCGTCCAGGAAGCCGCCGACGTGCGGCAGCCTTTCCCACTGTGCGGCGAACGGTCCGCGGCGCACGGCGGGCAGCGGGCGCACCAGGTCGCGGCCCTGTGCCAGCGCGGTCCAGTACCCGTCCAGGTCCGCGATGCCGCCGGGGAGCCGCAGGCCGATGCCCACGACGGCCAGCGGCCCGGTGCCGTTCGCGGCGTCCAGCTGCGCCCGCAGCCTCCGGACGGTGTCGAGCGCCCTGGTCAGCGGCGTGGGCGCGGCAGTGGTGATCTCGCGCGGTGCCTCCACGGCCGTCAGTCCTCTTCGTCCGTAGGGGCGTCCGTGCCGGACGCCGGGTCACCGAGCAGCCGCTCCGCCAGCACCCCGGAGAGCGCCCGGGCGGTGCCGTACGTCCACAGCAGGGTCGGCGACAGCCGCAGTCCGAACGCCGCCTCCAGCCGGTTGCGCAGTTCGAGCCCCATCAGGGAGTCCAGCCCGAGCGCCTTGAACGGCGCGTCCCGGTCGATGGCCTGCGCGTCGAGCCGCAGTACCCGGCCGGCCAGCTCCTGCACCTTGGCCTCCAGCAGCTCCTGCCGGCGGTCCGGCGGGGCGGACCGCAGGTCGGCGAGGAAGGCCGCCCCGGCGGTGGTGGCGCTCGCGCCGCTCCGGGCGAGGTCCCGCAGCGCGCTCCAGCTGTCCAGGGTCGCGGTGTCGGGGTAGGCCTCCAGGTACTGCCGCAGGTCGATCGGCACGTAGGAGACCACCTGTTCGTCGCCGCCCAGGAATCCCTCCAGGGCGCGCCAGGCCTCCCCGGTGGTGAACCCGGCCATCCCGCGATCCGCCAGCCGGGCGCCCCGGTTGTCCTCCCGGGCGGCCAGGCCGACGTCGCTGAACGGGCCCCACTGCACGCTCAGCGCGGGGAGGCCGCGCCGCCGCCGGGCCACCGCGAGCGCGTCCAGGAAGGCGTTGCCCGCCGCGTAGGCCGCCTGGCCGGCGTTGCCGAACAGCGCCGCCGCCGAGGAGAACAGCAGGAAGAAGTCCAGCGGGTCGCCCCCGGTGGCCGCGTCCAGGTTGAGCGCGCCGTCCACCTTGGGCGCCAGCACCCGGCGCAGCTGCTCCGGCGTCAGGTTCCGGACGGTGGCGTCGTCCAGCAGGCCGGCCGCGTGCGCCACTCCCCGCAGCGGCGGCAGTTGCGCCCGTACCCGGTGCACCGCGGCCGGGTCGGCGACGTCGGCCTCGAAGGTCTCCACCGTGACGCCCCGCGCGCGGACGGCCTCGATCCGCGCCACCTCCTCGGCCCCCGGGGCCGAGCGCCCGACCAGCGCGAGCCGGCCGGCGCCGCGTTCCGCCATGAACTCGGCGAGCGACAGCCCGAGGGCACCGAGGCCACCGGTGATCAGATAGGTGCCGTCGCCCCGGAAGCGGCCGTCCCGCAGCGGTTCCGGGGCCACCGAGGTGACGGTGGCGGGGTCCGACAGCACGAACTTGCCGATGTGCTGGCCGCGCGACATCGCGCGCAGCGCCTCCGGTGCCTGCGCGAAGGCGTACCGCAGCACCGGGAGCGGCCCCAGCTCGCCCGCGGTGACCCGCTCCCACACCTCGGCGAACAGTCGGGTGAACAGCCCGGGCCGGCGGGCGATCACCGCGGCGAGGTCCAGCGAGGCCAGGCTGATGCCCTTGCGGAACGCGGCGAGGCTGAGCGTGCGCCCGCCGTAGATGTCCTGCTTGCCCACCTCGACGAAGCGACCGCCGTCCGCCAGGACCTCCAGCCCCAGCGGAATCGCCGCACCGGTCAGCGAGTTGAGGACGACGTCCACGCCGCGGCCGTCGGTGGCCGCGCGCACCCGGTCGGCCCAGGAGAGGTCCCGGGAGTCGAAGACGTGCCGGATGCCGAGCGTCCGGAGCCGCCGGCGCTTCTCCTCGCTGCCCGCCGTCGCGATGATCTCGGCCCCGAGCAGCCGGGCCACCCCGACCGCCGCCAGCCCCAGGCCGCCGGCCGCCGAGTGGATCAGCACCGTCTCGCCGACGGCCAGCCCGGCGAGGTGCCGCAGCCCGTACCAGGCGGTGATCGTGACCGCCGGGAGCGCCGCCGCGGTGGCCTCGTCCATCCCCGCGGGCACCGGGTGCGCGTGGTCGGCGCGCACCGTCAGGTGCGAGGCGAGCGAGCCGCCGCCGGTGCAGGCGACCACCCGGTCGCCGGGGGCGAAGCGTGACACCCCCTCACCCGTTCTGGTGACCACGCCCGCACCGTCGAGGCCGAGCAGCCGGCCGTCGGCCGTCGGGTCGGGGTAGGTGCCCATCACCTTCATCACGTCGATGAAGTTCAGCGCGGCCGAGGTCACCGCGATCTCGATCTCCCCGGGGCCGGGGGCACGCCGCTCCAGCGGGCGGAACGCCAGCCCGTCCCAGGTGCCCTGGCGGTCGGGGCCGAGACGGAACGGCTGCGGACCGACGGTCCGCCAGGCGGGCCGGGCCGGATCCCGGGCGGCGTCCGGATCCTGGACCGCCCCCCGCACCAGTCGGCCGACCAGGCGTTCGCCACCGCGCAGCACCACCTGGTCCGCGCTGTCGCCGGCGAGCAGCTCCGCGGCGCAGTGCGCCGGCCAGGCGGGCTCGGTGGATCCGATGTCGACGAGGACCGGCCGCAGTTCGGGATGCTCGCGGCGGAGCACGCGCCCGAAGCCCCAGTACAGGGCCGCCCCCGGGTCGCAGTCGCCGGTGTCGGCCGGCCCGGGCTGCGCGTCGGCCGTGACCACGGCCAGCCGGGGGACCAGCGGACGGGACGTGCAGACGCGGACCAGCGCGGCCAGTGCCAGCAGGCCGTCGCGCTGGGCCCGCGCTCCGGCGTCGGCGCGCGGCGCCAGGAAGACCACCTCGGTCAACTCCTCGACCGAGGCGAGCTGTTGCTCCCAGGCCGTGGTCCGGGCCGCCTCCGCGCCGGACACCGTACGGACCAGGGCGGCACCACCCCGTGCGCCCAGCGCCTCGGCCAGCGCCTCGGCCGGCTCGCGGGCCGCGGTGCTGCCGACCGCCGCCACCGCGCAGACCGCCCGGCGGCCGGTGGCCGCGGCGCCCTCGCCGGACCCGTCCGCCTCCCGACGGGCCTGCGGCCGGAACTCCATCCGGTGGACCCGGTCGGTGTCCGTGGCGGACGGGTCGGACGGATCGGCCGCGGCGGCGAGGCCCTGCATCCGCAGCCCCTCCAGCGTCATCAGCGGCCGGCGGTCCGCGTCGAAGAGGAACAGGTCGACCCCGCCCCGGTCGCGGCGCACCGCGTGCGACCACAGCGCGGTGACCGGTTCGGCCAGGTCCTGGTGCAGGTGGACGCGGTGCACCCCGACCGGGACGGCCGCCTCCTCGCCCGGGTGGAGCGGGACGCAGGCCTGCAGCGCCCCGTCCCACAGCGCCGGATGGAGCCGGTGCCGGTGGCCGCCGACCGGGCACCCGTCCGGCAGCCGGACCTCGGCCAGGCTCTCCCGCGCACCGCCGCGCAGCTCCAGCACGCCCTGGAAGGCCGGTCCGTAGTTCAGCCCCCGCGCCGCGCAGTCGGCGTAGAACTCCGCGGCCGGCGTCGGGTCCAGGCCCAGCAGGTGCCCGGGGAAGGCCGGCACCGCCGTCGCCGTGTCGTCCGTCAGCACCCGCGCCGAGGCGTGCCGGACCCAGCCGTGCGCGCCCGCCTCCAACGAGGAGAGGGTGAAGCTGCCGCCGCCGGTGACGTCGTCGCGCCAGCCCAGACCGACCGTCACCGGCTCCTCGGTGAGCGTCAGATCGCTGTGGAAGGCGACGTCCGCGAGCGTCCGGTGCGGGCCGCCGGTGCGCGCCAGCGCCGTCCGCAGGGCCAGCTCCAGCATCCCGGTGCCGGGCAGCACCACCGCGTCGTACACCCGGTGGTCGCGCACCCAGGGGATGTCCGCCGGGGCCAGCTCCAGCGTCCCCTGCCAGGCGCCCTGCTCGGTCGCCGAGGGGATCAGCGCCAGGTCGTCCCCGGTACCGCCGGCGGTTCGCCGACGGCCCGTCTCCACCCAGTGCGAGCTGCGCTGCCACGGATACGGCGGCACCGGCGCCCAGGCGCCCCGGGGCAGGCCCTCGAACGGTTCGAGGCCGCTGACGTACGCCAGGGCCATCGACTCCCGGACCATGTCCGCCGAGCCCCGGTCGCGTCGCAGGGTCGACAGCACCTGCGGCGGGACGGGGCGCTGCGCCGCCAGCTGTTCCAGGGCCGGGGTGAGCACCGGGTGCGGGCTGATCTCCACCACATGGGTGACCCCGCTGTCGAAGAGCCGCTCCATCGCGTCGGCGAACATCACCGGCCGGCGCAGGTTGTCCACCCAGTACCGGGCGTCCAGCTCGGGCCCGTCCAGCGAGGCCACCCGGACCGTCGACATCAGTTCGACGGCGCCCCGGCGCGGACGCACCGTCCGCAGGGCCGCCAGCAGGTCCTCCTCCAGCTCGTCCATCTGCGGGCTGTGCGAGGCGTAGTCCACGTTGACCAGGCGGCAGAACGTCCCTTCGGCCTCCAACAACTCCTTGAGCGCCAGCACCAGTTCGGTGTCCCCGGAGAGCACGCAGCTGTTCGGCCCGTTGTTCACGGCGAGGGACACGCCCTCCTCGAAGCCGGACAGCGCCGCCTTGGCGGCGTCGAGGTCGAGGTCCACCGCCAGCATCCGGCCCCGGCCCGAGGCGCGCCGGGCGATGGCGCTGCGCCGGGCCACCACCAGCGCGCCGTCCTCGTAGGAGAGGATGCCCGCCGCGGTGGCCGCGGTGACCTCGCCCTGGCTGTGGCCGACCACCACGTCCGGGTGGACGCCCGCGGCCCGCCACACCTCGTACAGGCCCAGGGAGACCGCCCACAGGGTCGGCTGGAGCATGTCGATCCGCGACAGCCACTCCTCGCCGGCCTCACCCGAGACGACCCGCACCAGGTCCCAGTCGACGTACGGCTCCAGGGCCTTGCCGCAGCGGCGGACCACGGCGGCGAACACCGGGTCGGAGGCCAGGAGTTCACGGCCCATGCCGTGCCACTGCGAGCCCTGCCCCGGGAGGACGAAGGCGGTCCGGCCGCGGGCCGCGGCGCGCCCGGTGAACACGCCGGGCCCCGGGGCCCCGGGGTCGGCGGCCAGGCGCTCCAGCCGCTCGGCGGCCTCGGCGGCGTCGGCGGCGGTGAGGGCCGCCCGGACCGGGAGCTGGTCGCGCTGCCAGGCCAGCGTGCCGGCGAGCGCGGGGAGCGGGCAGGCGTCGTCGGCCAGCGTCTCGCGCAGGTCGCGGGCCCGCTGGGCCAGCGCCTGCTCCGAGTGCGCCGAGAGCGGCAGCAGTACCGGGGTGCCGGGCCGGCTGTCCTCCCGCGCGGGCGCGGCGGTCGCCGGGGCGGGCCCGGGCGCCTTCGTCACCACCACGTGCGCGTTGGTGCCGCCCCAGCCGAAGCTGCTCACCCCGATGAAGGCCTGCTCATGCGCAGGCAGCGGCAGCGGCTCCCGGACCACCCGCAGATTGAGCTCCTCGAACGCGATCTCGGGATTGAGCTCGGCGGAGTGCAGGCTCGGCGGGACGACACCGTGCCGGAGCGAGAGCAGGGCCTTGAACAGCCCCGGGATGCCGGCGGCGGCCTCCAGGTGGCCGATGTTGGTCTTCACCGATCCGATCGGCAGCGGCCCCGCGTCGGCGCTGCGGGCCTGCCCCAGGACCCGGCCGGCCGCACCGGCCTCGATGGGGTCGCCGAGCGCGGTGCCGGTGCCGTGCGCCTCCAGGTAGGCCACCCGGTCCGCCGGGATGCCCCAGCGCCGGTAGGCGTCCCGGAGCAGCTGTTCCTGCCCCTCGGGGCTCGGCGAGACCACGCTCTGCCCGCCGCCGTCGTTGTTCACCGCCGTGCCCGCGATGACTCCGTGGATCCGGTCGCCGTCCGCCAGCGCGCGGGCGAGGGTCTTCACGTACAGGGCGCCGACGCCCTCGCCGCGCACGAAGCCGTTCGCCCCGGCGCCGAAGGCCTTGCTGCGGCCGTCGGGGGACAGCCCGCCGAAGTGGGTCAGGCCGATCGACGCGGCCGGATCGAGCATCAGGGCGACGCCGCCCACGATGGCGCCGTCGACCTCGCCGGCGCGCAGTGCCTGCGCGGCGAGGTGCGTCGCGACCAGTGCGGAGGAGCAGCCGGTCTCGACGACCAGGCTGGGGCCGGTGAGCCCGAGGAAGTAGGAGACCCGGGCGGCGATCATGTCGAGCGCGTAGCCGGGCGCGGTGTGCTGGGTGACGGCGCTGCCGCTCCTGCGGCCCACCAGCTCGTAGTCGTGCCACCCAGCGCCGACATAGACGCCGGTGCGGGTGCCGGCCAGCGCGCGGGCGGGCGTTCCGGCGTCCTCCAGGGCCTGCCAGGCGGCCTCCAGCATCAGCCGTTGCTGGGGGTCGAGCATCTCGGCCTCCCGGGGGGAGATGCCGAAGAAGGTGGCGTCGAACCGCTCGACGTCGTCGAGGAACCCGCCGACGGCCTGGATCTCCCGCTGGGGGTCGAGTTGCGCGGTGGCGTCCCACCGGGTGGCGGGGACGGGGCGGACGGCGTCGCCCCCCGTCATCATCAGGCGCCAGAAGCTCTCGACGTCCGGGGCTCCGGGGAACCGTCCCGCCATTCCGACGACAGCCAGGGCCGCTGTCTGGTCCTGGACCACGTGATCTGGGTGCATGTCCTCTTCCTCGGGCGTCCGTGGTGAGCCGGATCGGTCGTGGGTCGACTCCCGGTCGGCAGGTGCCGGTGCGGACCGGGGCGGTGAGGTCGTCCCGCTCCGGGCGAGGGAGGCCCGGGAGCGCGTGCGGCGGGGGCGGGGTGAGGGGGTGTCGCGTACGGGGACGGCGGCTCGGTTCGGGCCGGTCGGACGGGTGCCGCCGAACGGGCGTCGGCGGGGCGGCGGGGCGACGCGGCCGTCCGCGGTGAGGCGGGCGGCGGTGGGTCAGGTGGCGGGTGGCGGAGCGACGTTCGCGCCGCCGGGCGGCGCGAGGCAGTCGATCACCAGTGCGATGGTGGGCCGGGTCGGTCGCGGCGGACAAGGCTTTGACCAGCTTCTACTGACACTTGTCACGTCCCTGCGCCCGGGAGCCGGGTCTGCCGGGGGAGCCGGGATAGGTTGAAGGGTCATCAATGACACGCGTAGACCCACCAGTCCTGCTGAGGACATGTCCGCACGCGGACGTTCGGATCCGTCGACGGCGCCGGACGGCCGACCGCACACTGGGCCGTGTCCGTCCGGGGCCCTGGGCCGAATCGATCACCATGAGTTCCGTTTCACGGGATCCCAGGGGGGACCTAGTGAGAACCATTCGTGTGTTGATAGCCGATGAGCACCTGCTTCCCCTGGAGGCGATCGCCGAGGTGCTCGCCTCCGTGGCGGACTTCGAGGTCGTCGGCGCGGTGAGCAGGAGCGCGCTGATCGTCCCGGTGGCGGTGCGCCGCCGGCCCGACGTGGCCGTCCTCGGGATGGGCACCGCCCAGGGCGGCTTCCGCCTGGTGCGGGAGCTGGGCAAGCGGCTGCCCGACTGCCGGGTCGTCATCATGACGGCACGGCCCACCCGGGCGCTGGTGGACCGTGCCGTGTCGGCGGGAGTGCTCGGCGTCATTCCGAAGCAGACCAGGATCCCGCGCCTGGTCGACGCCATCCGGGAGGCCGCCGCGGGCGTCCGGACGACCGGCTCCGTGCAGCCGTTCCCCCGGACGTCGGTCACCGGCCAGGTCCTGAGCAGCCGGGAGCGGGAGATCCTCCGGCTCACCGCGACGGGGGCCTCGGTGAAGGAGGTGGCCCGCGAGCTCTATCTGGCGGCGGGGACGGTGCGCAACCTCACCTCGTGCGCGATGCGCAAGCTCGACGGGAGGAACCGCTTCGACGCCGCGCGGATCGCCTTCGAGCGGGGCCTGTTGTAGGGCCCGTCTTCAAACTCCGGCCTGCGGGGCGGCGTTGGGGCACCCGGCGGAACGAGTGCGGCCGTTCACGGTGCCATCACCTCCTGTTCGAGGAGCCCGAGCCGGGTGGCCCGCACCATGGCGGTGAGCCTGTTGTCGGTCTCCAGCACGCGCAGGATCTCGGCGACGAAACGCCGCACCGTCCGGTCGGAGCACCCGAGATGCCGGGCGATGGACTTGTCGGTCGTCCCGCCGGCCATCATCCGCAGCACCAGCTTGTGGGTGTCGGTGAGCATCGGCGCCGCACCACGGACCCGCCGCCGGCGGGTGTACGGCGCGGCGCCGGACCAGCTGTGCTCGAAGACGCGGGTGAAGAGCTGGGCCAGCAGGCCGCCGTTGATCACCACGTTGAGGCGCAGTCCTTCGAGCTGCGACTGGGTGACGACCTTCTCCTGGTCGAGGATCACCAGACGCAGCGGCAGCGACTCGGCGGTCCGCACCTCGGCGCCGGACTCCTGGAGCGCGTTGACGTACTCGACGGCGGCCGCGCTGTCGAGGGCCGAGGACGGCGCCATGAGGCGGTAGCGGACTCCCCGTCTGAGCAGTTCGACGTCCGCACGGATGCACAGGGGCAGGGGCTCCCGCTCGGTCAGGGTCGGCAGCATCAGCGACACCTCGTACCTGCTGGACGCGTGGAGGTCCCCGAATCTTCGGCGCAGCCGGGCCCGGGACTCGATCACCTCGACCGCCAGGCTCTCCCGTTCGGACGCCGGCATGGTCAGGAACCCGTTCGTCAGGTCGGCGATCAGGTCGTTGGCGCGGGTGAACTCGGCGATGCGCTCCTGCTGGTCGGCGAACAGGCGTCGCAGGACGCTCTGCGGGGTGGCGACCAGGGTGGTCGAGTTCCAGCTCTGGTTGAGGAGGCCGTTCTCGGCCAGCCACTCCACGGCCTCGTGGACCTGGTCCAGTCCGATGCCGAGGTGCCGGGCGATCTCCTCCAGACAGATGCCGTCGTGCTCGGCGCGCAGAAGTGACTGGTAGACGCGGTACGCGAAGCGAGCGCCGATCTCGGTTGCCGCGGTCATCGCCTTGTACTCCAGCCGTAGATCCGGATCATGAGCGGAACACATGGTCGAGCAACAAGGAGATCCAGAGGCTCCTGGGTCCCGGCTGGCGACATTACTTGAAGCACTTGACCGGTCAAGGGGGCGCGGATTCGGATCCGCCGCCCCCGAGGGTCGGAATCCGGTTCCGCGAGCCCCGGTCCCCGCTACGCACAGTGACCGTCGACGGCTGCGCGCCTCCGCGGTACGTGAGGCGGCTACCGGGCGTCGCCCGGGTCGGGGAAGGAGTGGTGCTCGTGCGCGACCACCCAGCGGCCGCCCTCCTTGCGCAGCCCGACGGTGAGCCGCAGTCGCTGTGCCGGTCGGTCGGTGAAGTCCTGCGGTGTCCCGCAGCGCAACAGCGCGTACGCGAAGGCGACCTCGGCCCCGGCGGTGACCTCCAGCGACTCGGTCTCGAACGCCGCGCCCCGTGCCTGCCACTCGAAGAACGGCGGCCAGGTCTCCCGGTAGGCGTCGATGCCGCGCACGCCCTCGTACGGCGGTGGCACGTCGAACATCACCACGTCCGCCGCGTGGTCCGCCAGGACCGCGTCCAGATCGCCGGCGTGCACGGCCGCCACCCAGTTCAGGATCAGCGTCCGGACCTGTTCCTCGTCGCCGCTCACCATGCTCAGGATGCTCCGCCACCCGGCCCCCGGCCGCCACCCGGCGCGTGGCCGCCACCCGGCGCGTGGGCGTCGGCGCGCTCGCGGGCGCGGCGACCTCCTCGGTCGTCGCGCGCCTGCCCAGGTCGCCCACGGATATGCGCCCACCGCCCACCGGAGTGCCGAACGATTCCGCCGCGCGAGCAACCCCGTGTCCCCGCCCGCCGGTGCCGCCTTCTCAGCGTTCGGCGTGGTGGCCGGACCGTTGCGGAAGGGTCCGGCCCGGCTCCGGGGCGTGGTCGTGCCCGTTGCCGTCCCGGGCTCCGCCCCCGTCCCCGTCAGGGTTCTCGGCGGCGTGGGTGTGGGACGGGGCCAGCAGGTCGAGGAGCGCGGCGACGCTGAGCCCGGACTCCGCCGGGTGCCTGAGCCAGGTGCCGGAGGTGATGCGGTAGCGGTTGCGGCGCCCGGTGCGGGAACGGGTGAGATAACCGGCCTGTTCGAGGTCGGTCACGATGGCTTGGACGGCGCGCTCGGTGAGCTGGACCTCCACCGCGACGTCCCGCAGACGCACACCGGGGTCACGGGCGATCGCGGCGAGCACCCGGGCGTGGTTGGTGACGAACGTCCAGCCCGTCCGCGCGGATTCTTCGAGGGCCATGCCTCCATCGTAGGAGTGCCGATTCCCTTCTCGCCACATGCGAATTCGCGTTCAAGCATCTGTTGACGTGAAAAGTGCTGCGGGCCACCCTGGAGGTGTCCGCGTCCCCGCACGCCCCGGGTTCGCCGTCGCGGAGGTCATCGAACTGGCCGCCGAGTACGGTCCGGCTCCGTCATAGGATCCGATCTTCCAGCTTCCTCATGTACGCATTTCTGTTCACGTATCGCTTGACGCGAGAAGCATTGCATTCCACGCTGGAGACGTCCGCCTTCGTCGCCCGGAGGAGGAGGCCATGCCAGACGATCCGCGTACGAGGAGTTCCGACGCCGCGCCCAGCACCCCGCCGGCGCCGGTGGACGGAAGCGGCCCGCTCGGGGAGCGGCGCCTCGCCGACGATCTGTGGGTGGACTCGGAGACCGCACAGGACCGTGTCCGGGTGCGGGTGTCCGGCCAGATCGATCTCGATGTCGCCGGCCCCCTCGACGAAGCCCTCGAACAGGCCCTGCACGCCAGCAGCACCGGCCTCGACGTCGACCTGTCCGCCGTCACCTTCTGCAACAGCACCGGCCTCAACACCCTGCTGCGCCTTCGGCTGACCGCCCTGCGCACCGGCCGCGACGTGGTCATCACCGAGGTCAGCGCCCAGGTGGGGCGGCTCCTCGCCATCACCGACACCCGCGGACTGTTCGCCCCCGGCCCCGATGGCCGCCCCGGGCGGCCGGGAGCCGACGACACCGCGCCGTGACCGTCGTGCTTTCACCGGGACCTCCACGGTGAAGGGTGATCCTCACCGGTTCGAGGCCCGGTCGGAGCCCTCCTGCCGTTGGCGCCGCTCGTCGATCCGCCCCGGCGGCAACTCCGTCGGACCGCGGGTGTGTAACCGCCCCCGGGCTGGGCACTCGCCCGGCAAGGAGGATGCGAAGGGCACGCCGGAGGCCACCGGCCGGGTCCCCGGGCGGTGCCCCGGACCGCTGCCGCGGGTCCGACCCGGCCCGCCCGCCGCCCGCTGGGATCCTCCGGTGCCGAACGAGGGTCGCACGATGATTGTTCGCCATGAGGACGAGCCCCGGCCGGCCGGCGCACAGCAGGTCAGACGGCTGGCGCTGTACGGCGGTCACGGTGCGGTGCACCGCTGCCGGGAGTTCACCCGCGGGGCGCTGACCGACTGGGCGTGGCTGCCGGCCCGTGGCGAGGAGCGGCGGGCCGCCGCCGAGGACGTCCTGCTGATGGTCTCCGAGCTGGTCACCAACGCCTGTCTGCACGCCCCGGGCGGCCCGCGGGAACTGCGTCTGGGCTGGGACGGCGTCCTGCTGCGGGCGGAGGTCGTGGACCTGAGTCCGGTGGCGCCGTTCCTTCGCCGCCCGGCGGACCGGGGGCGCCCGGGCGGGCACGGGCTGCGGGTGGTGGACCGGCTCGCCCGTGCGTGGGGGTCGCTGCCGGAGGGGGAGGGGAAGGCGGTCTGGCTGGAGGTGCTCGCACCGCCCGCCCGCCGCGCCTGGGACTGAGACCCGCGAGGTCCGGGGCCGTGACGACCGCGCTGCGTTCCGGGCCCACCCGGAGCCGTCCGTGCCGGCCGGCCGATCCGGTCGATGACCCGATCCGGTCGATGAGGGATGAACCGGGAGATGGATGAATCAATCGGTCGATATCGGGTACCACACAAGGCGGCGGCCGGGTCAGGTGCCGGTCGCGCCCGCACCCCACCGGGGTGCCACGGGGCTCGGCCCGACGAAGCCGGGCAGGCCCCCGGGACGAGAGCCCACGAAGAGCGCGCACATGCGCCAAGCAGGCGGCGAGCGCCGTCGGACCAGGGCGGTCGGCTCTGATGCCCAGGAGAAGTGCCGTGTCCACCACCGTAGGAACCGGTCGTCGAGGCGGCCGGACGGCCGCACCGCCGCCCGGTCTGCCCAGCCGCCCCAGCGCCGAGGAGCTGCGGGCGATGGGAAAGGTCGAGGCCCGCGCGATCAGCGACGCGCTGTTCGAGCGGCTGTCGAGCCTGGAGCGCGAGACCCACGCCTACAGCTACGTCCGCGGCACGATCATCGAACTCAACATGCCGCTGGTGCGCTTCATCGCCTCCCGCTTCCGGCACCGCCCGGAGGACATGGACGACATCCTCCAGGTCGGAACCATCGGGCTGATCAAGGCCGTCGACGGCTACGACCCCGCACGCGGGGCCGAGTTCGTGACGTACGCGATCCCCACCATCGCCGGGGAGATCAAGCGGTTCTTCCGTGACACCTCCTGGCCGGTGCGCGTTCCCCGCAGCATGCAGGAGCTCTACCTGGCGGTCGTCCGCGGCTCGGACCGGCTGGAGCAGCGGCTGGGCCGCCTGCCCCGCCCCGAGGAGCTCGCCGAGGATCTCGGGCTGACGGTCGACCAGGTCGTCGAGGGCCTGGTCGCCGGCCGGATCCACCGGTCCGACTCACTGGACGCGCTGCGCGAGCAGGACACCGACGAGGCCGGCAGCGCCCTCCTGGACAGGCTCGGCGCGGAGGACCCGGACCTCGGACTCGTCGAGTTCCGTACCGCCGTGCGCCCGCTGCTGGGCCGGCTCCCCGAGCGTGAACAGACCGTGCTGAAGCTCCGCTTCTGGGACGGCCGCACCCAGGCGGAGATCGCCGAGCGGATCGGGGTCTCCCAGATGCAGGTGTCCCGGCTCCTCTCCGCCGTCCTGGCCGGGCTGCGCGAGCAACTGGAGGACTGCGACGCCCCCGGCCACAGCGGTGGACCGGCCGACCCGACCGGTCCGGCGTGCCACCCGAGCGGCTCGCTCGGTGGCGGTTCCGCCGGCGGCACCGCGACCCGTCGGGGGCGGGGACGTCACTGACCGGCCGGCGGGCACTGGAACGGCCTCGGAGCCCCTACGGCTGCCCCGATCCGCGCGGCCCGGGCGCCACGGCCGGAAGCGGACCGGCCGCCGCGTCGCCGGGCGCCTCCGGGGCGGCCGCTGTCGCAGCGGCGCCGGGCTGCTCCCCGGAGAGCCGGTAGCACCGGGTGGAGCAGAACCGGTCGCGCCGTCTGACTCCCGGGTGCTGGTACGAGCGACCACAGTGCACGCAGATCCGGGCTGCCGCCCCCGCGGTCCCCGCGTCCTCGGTGTCGTCCTCACGCTCCAGGCCGAGCGCCTGGAGCAGCGCGCGGCAGTCCTCCCGGTCCCGGGAGTGGGCGGCCACCACCAGCCTCGCCCGGGCTCGGACCGGGGCCGGGGCGGCCGCGGCCGCCGGCTCGATGATCTCTCCGAGCGTCGTCAGATCTCGGTCGGCACGCTGTTGCATGGGACTGCACCCCCTGGGAAACCGGGACGCGACGGAACCCTCCAGGATACTGCGGTCTCAGTGGCTGGTGAGTTCGCCGCTGAGACTCCGGTGGATCTCGGCGCTGGGCTTGTTGAGACCGGTGATCTCGACGGTCTTGCCGCGCTGCGCGTACTTCGCCTCGACCGCGTCGAGGGCGGCCACGGAGGAGGCGTCCCAGATCTGCGCGCGGCTCAGGTCGATGACGACCCGGTCCGGGTCGCCTCCGTAGTCGAACCGGCCGAGGAGGTCGTTGCTGGAGGCGAAGAAGAGCTCCCCGGTCACGGAGTAGACCACCCGGCCGCCGTCGGGATCGGTGACGGCGGCGATGTCCGCGTGGTGGGCGACGCGCCTGGCGAAGATCACCATGGCGGTGATCGAGCCGACCACGACGCCGACGGCGAGGTTGGACGTGGCGACGACGAGGGCGACGGTGATCACCATGACGGCGATCTCCCCGGCCGGCATCCGCCGCAAGGTCTTCGGGGCGATGGAGTGCCAGTCGAACGTCGCGAAGCACACCATCACCATCACGGCGACCAGCGCGGCCATCGGGATGTCGGACACGACCGGGCCGAAGACGATGCACAGCACCATCAGGAACGCGCCGGCCAGGAAGGTGGAGAGCCGGGTACGGGCCCCGGACACCTTCACGTTGATCATGGTCTGCCCGATCATCGCGCAGCCGCCCATGCCGCCGAAGAAGCCGGTGACGATGTTGGCGACACCCTGGCCGATCGACTCGCGGGTCTTGTCGGAGCGGGTGTCGGTGATGTCGTCGACGAGCCGGGCGGTCATCAGCGACTCCATCAGCCCGACCAGCGCCATCGCGAGGGCGTACGGGGCGATGATCGTCAGCGTGTGCAGGGTGAACGGCACGTCCGGCAGCCCGGGCACGGGCAGCGCGGACGGCAGCTCGCCCTTGTCGCCCACGGTCGGCACCGCGAGGCCGGCCGCGACGGTGACGACGGTGAGGATGACGATCGAGACCAACGGCGCGGGCACGACGGTGGTGACCTTCGGGAAGAACACCATCAGGGCCAGCCCGGCCGCGATCAGCGGATAGACCGGCCACGGCACGTGCGTCATCTCGGGGACCTGGGCCATGAAGACCAGGATCGCCAGGGCGTTGACGAAGCCGACCATCACCGAGCGGGGCACGAACCGGATCAGCTTCGCCACCCCGAGCGCGCCCAGCACGATCTGGAAGACCCCGGCCAGGATCACCGCCGCCACCAGGTGGCCGAAGCCGTGCTCGCGGTTCAACGGCCCGATGACCAGCGCGACGGCGCCGGTCGCGGCCGAGATCATCGCGCGGCGTCCGCCGACGATCGCGATCGTCACCGCCATCGTGAAGGAGGCGAACAGGCCGATTTTGGGGGGCACGCCGGCGATGATCGAGAACGAGATCGCCTCGGGGATCAGCGCGAGCGCGACCACCAGGCCGGCCAGCACCTCGGTGCGCCAGACCTTCGGGTCGTTCAGCCAGGTGGGACGGGCGCCGCGCAGGCGCGCGACAACGGTGGGCGGGGGAGTCTGCAAGACGGCGTGGACCTGTCGGGCTCGGGCGCGACCGGCAGGTGCGCGCGGGGACGGGGCGCGGAGGGCCGGTGGATTCCTCGCGGCGGCGTCATCGGCGCGGGGGCGTCATCGGCCCCGATACGACGGTCGGCCCGCGCAGGTCGCGCAGGCCGTGGGTGAGGAGGGCGACTGGCCCCCCCGCGCCAGCGACTCTACCCCAACGTCAGATCCCGGGAGCCTGGCGGCGTCGGCGGCCATCGGCCGCTGCTCCCCCTCCGTTCCACCGCAGCCCTGGTTCGCCGTGCCGGCCCCGGCCCGCGGAGCTCTCGGCCCGCGGAGCTCCCGGGCAGGGTCAGGGTCAGGACGCGGCACGGTGGGGGCGGCCAGCCTCTTCGAGGGCGAGTCGGAGTTCGTCGCGCGTCATGGTGGAGCGGCGGGGGATGTCGAGGTCGGTGGCGCGTTTGTAGAGCTCGGCCTTGGTGAGCCCGGAGAGCTGCTGGGCGGCCGGCTTCCCCGAGGCCTCGGCGGTGGCGCCGGCCCTGGACGAGGTGCTCTTCTTGCCGCCGGTCTGCTTGGGGGTCCGACCGGCACGCGCGGGCGTCGGCCGGTCGCCGCTCCGCCTCCGGCCGCCGGGTTCCTCCGTGCGGGCGTCGTCGAGGCTGCGGCGCAGGGCGTCCATCAGGTCGATGACGTTGGTGGCCTCGGGGGCGGGGCCACCGGAGGCGGCGATCTCGCGGCCGGCGAGCTTGTCCTCGATGAGCTTCTTGACCTGGTCCTCGTAGGTGTCGTGCCAGTCCTCGGGGGTCCAGTCGACGGCGAGCATGCCGATCAGCTGTTCGGCGGTCCTGACCTCCTGGGCGGACGGCTTCACGTTCTCGGGGAGGTCGTCGATCTCGCTGCGGGGGTTGCGGACCTCGTCGGCGAAGTGCATGGTGTGCAGCTCCAGCAGGCCGCTCTCGGACCGGACGGCGGTCAGGTACTCCTTGCCCCGCATCGCGAACATGGCCAGCCCGGCCTTCCCGGAGTGGTCGAGGGCCTCCACGAGCAGTGCGTAGACCTTCGCGTACTCCGTTCCCTTCGGGCCCAGGTAGTAGGTCTTGTCGAAGAAGATCGGGTCCACGTCGGCGAGGTCGACGAAGCCGGCGATGTCGATGGTGCGGGAGCGGCCGGGGGAAAGCTGCTCCAGCTCTTCCGGTTCCACGATCACGTACTCGCCCTCGGCGACCGGATAGCCCTTCACGATCTCCCGGTAGTCCACTTCGCTGCCGGTCCGCTCGTTGACCCGCTTGTTGCGGACCCGGTCGGAGGTGCCCCGCTGGAGCTGGTGGAAGCGCACGTCGTGGGACTGCGTCGCCGTGTACAGGGCGACGGGCACGGTGACCAGGCCGAAGGTGAGTACCCCGGTCCACACGGGTCGGGCCATGACGGCCTCCTTCTCGAACCAGGCCGGTCCTTCGCCGGTCGCACGGGACGGCTTCACCGCCGGCGTCGTCGCCGGACCGGCCGCCCGCGCGCGGTGCCGGCCGCCCGTGCGCGGTGCCGGGCCGACGGGCGCCGTCGGGTCGCCCCGCTCGGAGGCGCGGACACGCCCTGTCCGGAGCCTGGCCGGTCACCCACCTGCCCAAACCCCGGCGACGCGGGTGTGACAGGGGGTGCTCAGCCGGTGCTCCCGCCGTGGGCGCCGGCCTCCCGTGCGGGGCCGAGTTCGTGCAGCCGCTCGGCCGCCTCCAGTGCGGCCTCCCGGGCCCGTCCGGCTTCCTCGCCGGCCGCGTCCGCGGTGACCTGGGCGGCCCGCACCCGCTTCTCGGCGCGGGCGAGGTCCGCCCGGGAGCGGGCCTCCCGCTCCCGGGCCCCGGCGAGCGCGTCGCGGGCCCGCCCGGCTTCGTCCGCCGCCTTCCGGCGGGCCGCCTCGGCGTCGGCGAGTGCCCGCGCGGCGTCCTCGGACCGCCCGGCGGCCGCGCTCGCGGCCCGTTCCGCAGCGGCCACCGCCTTCCGGGCGCGTTCCTGTGCGCGCAGCCGCTTCCGCTCGGTCGCTGGCTGCGCCTCGACCTTGGCGGTCGGTCGGGGCGCGGGTGCCTTCCCGGCGTCCCGGCCCGGCTCCTCGGCCTGCGGCCCGCCGGAGGTGCTCTCCGGCCAGAGCACCGGCTCCAGCGGGGCGGTCAGCCGGCCCGCGGCGAGGGACCGGCCGGCGTCGGGGTCGGCGAGCGCGGCGGTGAGCGTCCGGTCCACGCCGGCCACGGCGTCCGCGCCCAGCGGATGCCCGGCCGCCTCGGCGTCCTGCTCGGCGTGCTCGGTCAGCGCCCGCACCAGCTGTCGACGCTGCTCGACGAGCCCGCGCAGCTGCTCGCCGGCGAGATGGGCCTGTGCGTCCCGCAGGGCCCGGCCGAGGTCGAGCAGCTCCCCGACGAGGCCGGGGTGCCGGTGGGCGAGGAGGTTGGCGGCCCACGCGGCCTGGGTGGGGCGGTGCAGCGCGCGGATCCGCCGGGCGAGCTGTGGGTCGCTCTCCTTCAGCCTGTCGGCGTGCCGGTTGCGGACCGAGGTGAAGTCCGCCGGAGCGAGCGCGTAGAGCTCGTCGGCGACCTCGTCGAAGGTGGAGGCGGACGCGTTCACGGCTTCTCGGCGGGTGCGTCGGCTGCCGCGGCCGACGTGATCGTCATGGGTCCGCTCACTCATTGCTCCGGCCTGTTCTCGCTGGGCCCGCGTGTGCTGCGGTGGCTCGTGGGATCAGTGTCCGCCCGTAGTGGCCGGCGCGGCCCGGCGCTCTCCGGGGTCCGGTCCGTGACGCGGACGCCCCGCCGGCCCTGGGGCGCGGTGGGGCGTCCGGTGGGCGTCCGAGCCGGTCAGAGGCCGGCGGTGTACAGCAGTTCGTTGGGGCTGCTCTTGCTGACGGTCAGGGCGTCCTTGGTGGTTTCGGTGGAGAGCCACAGGGCGAGGGCTTCGGGGGTCGCGTCGGTGTGCCCGGCGAGGTAGAGGGCGACGGTGCCGGTGACGTGCGGGGCGGCCATGGCGGTGCCGCCCCGGACGACGCTGCCGCCGCCGAGCTTGGCGGAGGTGATGTCCTCGCCGGGCGCGTACAGCGAGACGCAGGTGCCGTAGTTGCTGAAGTCGGTCTCCTCGTCGTACTTGTTGGTCGCGCCGACGGTGATGACCCGCTTGGCGGACGCGGGTGAGGAGAGGCAGGCGTCCCGGGCGCCGTTGCCGCCGGAGACGACGGGCAGGATGCCCGCGGTGGAGAGCGCGTCGGCGGCCTTGTTGATCGTTTCGTTCGCGTCCCCGCCGACGGAGATGTTGGCGACTGCGGGCTTCTTGGCGTTCGCCGCCACCCAGTCGAGGCCGGCGATGAGCTGCTCGTTGGTGCCCTGGCCGTCACAGCCCACGACGCGGACGCTGACCAGGTTCACCTTGCGGGCGACGCCGTAGGTCTTGCCGCCGACGATGCCGGCGACGTGGGTGCCGACGCCTTGACAGTCGGCACCGTTCTGCCCGTCGCCGATGGTGTCCGTGCCGAGGACGGCGCGGCCCTCGAACTCGTCGTGGCCGAACTCGATGCCGGTGCCGATCAGATAGGCGGTGACACCGGCTCCGTCGCCCTCGACGGTGAACTGACCGTCACCCGTACCCGCGTCCTTGTCCCAATCCTGCTGATCGATGCGGTCAAGGCCCCAGCTGGAGGCGGCTCCCCGGGTGGCCGGGGCGGGCGCTCTGGTGCCTTCCGGGACGCTCGCGACGGCGTCCTCCTCGACGGCCTCCACACCGGGCAGCGCCCGCACCTGCTCCAGCTGGGCGGCGTCCAGGCGGGCGGAGAAGCCGTTCAGGGCGTGGCGGTAGGTGTGCAGCGGCTCGACGCCGCGGACCTCGGCGGCCGTCGCGGCCGGGTCGAGGCCCTTGTGCACGGTGACGATGTACTGGCCCGGGACGGTCCGGGCCGCCTTGTGCAGCGGGGCCGGAACGGCCCGCCCGGAGGGTTCGCCGGCTGCGGCGCCCTGTGCGGCACACAGGGGAACGAGCAGGATGAGTGCGGCGGACGCGCAGCGCGCGGACAGTCGCATGGAAGGCTCCGTTCACGAAACCGACCGTCCCGGGGCCCGAACGGCCCCGTACGTGACGATCACCTTGTGCATCGTCCGTCGGCGTACTGTCCTTGAGCCCCGATCCGCCCGGGCGCTGCTCCGCTTCCCGGCCGGCGGGGTGGACGGACCGTCCGTCGGTTGGAGCGGATCCCGGGCACCCGGCTGAGGAGGTCGGGGTCGGAGCTCCGGTGCTCGGTGCCGGTTGCTCAGTCGGGTCGCTGGACGTGGTGGCGGGTGGCGCCGAAACCGGTCTCGTGGTCCCAGACGTGGGTGCAGGTGGGGCACTGGAGGTGGAGCAGGCTGCCGGTGTTGGACAGCAGGTAGCGCCAGTGGTCCCGGCAGTTGCGCCGCTCGGCGCAACTGCTGCAGCCGCGGGCGTCGTCGCAGCCAGGGCAGGCCACCCAGGCGCGTCGCCCGATGTCGGCCTGCGGGTCGATCGGCAGGAGTCCGAGCCCCACGCGCAGACGTCGCGCGAGGGTGGCCGGGTGGGTGGCGTCGGGGCGGTTGCGGAACATGGACGTTGAACTTAGGTAAGGCTTGCCTATCTGTCAAGCGAGGATCCGGGCCGCCGGACGCGGTGTCAGTGCGGGCCGGCGGGGGCGGTCCGGGCGGAGTCATGGACCCGGGCCAGGTCGTCCAGCAGGCCGGTGAGCCACAGGGTGACGTCGACGGTGTGCAGCGAGGTCGGGTCGGCGGGCGTCCGGGTGGCCGTGACGCGGTCCTCGTGCAGGGCCTCGTGGGCTTCGGCCAGCGCCCGGTCCGCGGCGTCGGCGCGGACCGGTTCGAGCAGCGCCGCGCCCTGGCGGCGAAACGCCGCGGCGACCTGGTCCGCGCGGTCCACCAGGGCTGCCGCCGCGTGCGGGCCGACGGCCGCCGTACCGGGCGGGATGCGGGCGAGCAGGGGCTCGGCGCCGCGGACGGTGTGCTGCCCGGTGAGCACGGCGGCCTGCCAGTTCGCACCGTCCCCGGCCGGTTGGTGCCGTTCGCTGCGGTACTGGGCGTACAGGGCCTCGGTGAGCAGCGCGCTGTGCCGGGCTCGCCGGAGGGCGCCCCGGGCCGGACCCGACCCGGTGACCACGGCGACGGTCTCGGACAGTGCCGCGGCGCTGCGGTCCAGCAGCTCGGCGGTGCGCCGCCGCAGGTCCTGGCCGCCGCCGCGGGGCCAGGCGCAGAACCCGGCGAGGATGCCGATCGTCGCGCCGGTGGCCACGTCGATCAGCCGGGCCTCGGCCAGTCGCCAACCGGCCGGGGTGAGTTGGGTGAAGACCATGGCGACCACGACGGTGAACGTCCCCTGCGCCCAGGCCAGCCCCAGCCCCGGGCTGATCGTGAACGCGAACAGCATGGTGGGCGGCAGCGCGGCGGCGTAGAAGACCGGGTGCTCGCCGACCGCGATCAGCAGCGCGGCGGTCACGGCGGCGCCCCCGGCGGTGCCGGCCAGGGCCGGGCGCAGCGTCATCCGGGTGTCGGCGGCGCTGGTCCGCATCAGGGTGAGGGTCGCCAGCAGGACCCAGAAGCCGTGGGTGAGGTCGAGCGCACCGACCACCAGGCGGGCCGCGCTGAGGGCGCCGGCGGTGCGCAGGGCGTTGCGGAAGTACACCGACTCGGGCGTCAGATTGCCGCGGACCCGGCGCCACCAGAGCAGCGCGGCCGGCTCGTGGGCGTACCAGAACGGCCCGGGCCGCTGGTCGGGGGGCGTGCGGTCGGGCGGTGGCGGCGCGTGTCGGGTGGTGCGGGTGGCGAGGACGAGGAAGCGGGCGCCCTCGGCGGCGCTCAGCGCGAGCGTGCCGAGGGCCAGGTGGGCCACGGCCGTCCCCCCGGGCCCGGCCGCCTTGCGGGTGGTATCCGTAGAGGTCGTGGGCACCCCGCCGCCGGGGGACGTGCGGGTGGCCTCGAAGGCGGCGATCCGTGCCTCGATCGGCGCGGCGGACGGGACCGGCCCGTCCGTCCGCACCCCTGCCCCGGCCGCGCGCAGCGCGTCGGCGGTGGCCGTCACCAGACCGGCCGCCTCCGGGTAGGGACCGCCGGCGGGGCCGAGCCGGCGGACCCGCAGCAGCTCGGCGCCGATGAAGCGCAGGGTGGTCGCGCAGTGCGTGAGGGCGCGGTCGACGGCGCCGGGGCCGGCGGGGCGCTCCATCATCGGGATCCGGGAGAACCGCAGGTCGTCGAGGAGCGCCAGAGCCCGCTCGTCGGCGGGGTTGTCGGGCGGGGCCGGGGCCGATACCGGTGGCGGCGCCGACGGCGGACCGGCTCTGCTCGGTGGAGCGGCGGGCGGGCGTCCGGCGCAGTCGGCGGCGGCGAGGTCGGCGAGGCGTGCCAGCGCCCGGGCGGCGAGCGCCACCCGGGCGCGGTAGTCCGTCGGCGACGGCTCCGGCCACAGCAGCCGCTCCGCCGCCGCGAGCAGCAGGAGACCCACCGTCACTCCGGTCAGCCGCTGCGGCAGCGTGTCCGGGGCGTAGGGCGGGAAGCACGGCAGGATGTAGAAGAGCTGGAGCCCGTTGGTGAGCCCCACCAGCCGGGGCCCGCCCACCGAGGCGAAGGCCACCGCGAAGCCCACGCCCGCCATGCCCAGCGCCGCCGTCCAGGCGTGCACGGCCAGGACGGTGCCCAGGCACACCAGCGCCCAGGCGAACGGCAGCGTCAGCAGCAGCGTGCGCGCACGGGTCCGCGCACCGCCCTCCACCCGGGCCAGCACACCGACCGCGACTGCCCCGAACAGTGCGTAGGTGGCCGTCACCGGCCGGTCCAGGCCGTAACGGAAGGTGTAGAAGCCCGCGCACGCCGCGGCGGTGACCCGGACCGCGCGATGCACCACCGCCGGCTCCGGGCGGACTCGGCGCGCGGGCACCGGCCGGTCGGGCAACTGGCGCATCGCACCTCGCTCCGGTGGGGAGGTCGGACCGGGCGGCGTCCCCTCCCCGGGGGGGCACGGCCGACCCGGCGGCGCGCCACGCGTGAAGCGGTCCCGGCCGCAGCGCAGGTCGGCACGCCGACACGCCGGTCGTCCGGGCGGCGCCGCACACCTCCACCCTAGGGCGACGGGACGGTGCCCGCAGGCCCCGCGTCTAGAGCGCCGTGTGGGCCAGCCAGTGGTCCAGCAGTGCGCGGTCGCCCGTCACGGTCACCCGGTCGTCGTCCGGCGGGACGCGGCGGGCGACGACCAGCATCAGGTCGGCCACCGCCCCCGTCACCACCACGTCGGCCTCGACCGGGCCGCGCTCCCACCGCGGTGCCTCGGGCGTTCTGGTGATCACCCAGCCCGGCGCGCTGCCCGGCGCGGTGTCCGGCCGGAACCCGATCCGCTCGCCCCGGCCGCGCAGCTCGGCGAGCGCCGGCCTGGCCGCCGCGAAGGCCGGGGCGGACAGCAGCTCCAGGTTCTCGCCGATCACGTCTGCCGCGAGGTCGTCGGCGATCGCGAACGCGGTGCCCGTCGCGAGCGCCGCGTCGTAGTGGTGGACGCAGGTGTCGCTCAGCATCCTGCGCAGGAGGAAGGCCGCCGGTCGCGGCCCCAGGAACGTGCGGATCCCGGTGTCCGCGCCGGTCTCCCCGATCGCGCGGATCAGCTCCTCCGCGCCCTCGCGCAGCCACCGGTCCCAGCCGTCCGGGGTACCGGGCCCGGCCTGCCACGGGTCGGGTACGGGCAACTGCTCGCCCGTGCACACGAGTTCGGCCGCCCACCGGAGTTCCTGGCCGACGTGCCCGACGAGGGTGCGCAGCGGCCACTGCGGGCAGGTGGGCACCCGGCCGTCCGGGTCCCCGTCGGCGACGGCACGGGCGAACCCCGCGGTCTGATCCCGCAGGCCCTCCACGAGCCGTGCGGTGTCCGTGGTCGATGTCCTCACGAAAGCTCCTCTCACGGGGTCTCGCGGGTACGGTAGGACCTCCAGCCCGGTGGAGGTTCAAGTGCCTTTGCTCGACGAGACGCTCGGGATCGGGGAGCTGGCGCGGCTGACCGGTGTGCCGGTGCGGACCGTTCGCTTCTACTGCGACGAGGGCATCGTCGACTCGGTGCGCAGCACGGGCGGGCACCGCAGGTTCGACCGGGCGGCCGTGGAGCGGCTCGGCCTGGTCAGACGGCTGCGCGGGCTCGGCCTCGGGCTGCCGGCGGTCAGGCAGGTGCTCGCCGGCGAACGCTCGGTGGCCGAGGTCGTCGCGGCCGAGCGGGCCGCGCTCGACGTGCGGCTCGCGGACCTCTCCTGGCGACGGGCCTCGCTGCGCGCGGTCGAGGAAGCCGGACCGGCGGACCGGGCGGCCCGGCTGGCGCTGCTGGCCGACGTGCAGGACGGGGGTGCCGCCCGTGACGCGCTGATCGACTTCTGGCGGCGCACGATGGTGGCCCCGGTGTCCGAGGCGATGCTCGCCGCGTTCGTGACCACGGCAGTGCCCGATCCGCCCGCCGATCCGACGCCGTCGCAGGTGGTCGCGTTCGCCGAGCTGTTCGCCCTGGCGGGCGACCGGGAACTGACCCGAGGTCTGCTGGCGATGGCTCGGGCCAACGCCGAACTGGTCGCAGACGAGGCCGAGTTGCTGAACGGGATCGGCGAGGCGTGCGCGCTGGCACAGCCTGTGGTGCGGGCGGGCACGCCGCCCCGTGCGGGCCCCGAACTCGACCGGTTCGTCGCGGCACACGCCTCGGTGCGCGCTGGCGGCGACACCCCTCGGTTCAGGCGTCGGCTGCTGGCCCACCTGGCGGCCGACCGCGACCCGCGGATGCGCCGCTACTGGCGACTGGTGGCCGAGGCCGGCGGCGACCCGGCCACGATCGGGGCCTCCCACCTGTGGCTGACCGACGCCCTCGAACGGACCGTACGGCCGGGCGGCGCGGGCCGCTGAGCGGTCCGGCCACCGGCAGCCCGTGGGCGGTGCCGCCCTGAGGCCTTCAGACGTTCAGACCTTCAGGCCGTGGCGGGTGACGTACCAGTAGTGGAAGCCGAACAGCGCGCCCAGGACGGCCGGCCACTGGAGGCTGGTCACCAGTGGGACCGCGTCGATCGGGAGCGTTCGGGCGAGGACCACCCTGATCACGGCGTCCGCGGTGAACCCGGCGCCCCAGACGGCGGTGAGCAGGCGGATGTGCCGGCGGAATTCGGCCTCGTGGTCCCAGCGGTCCGCCCACTCCCGCGCGCTCTCCTCGCCGACCTTGGAGGCGACGACCGACCGTCCGGCGCTGAGCATGAACGGCCGCCGGGTGGCCAGCGTGCCGAGCACCCACAGGCCCACCACGCCGAACAGCCAACTGTCCCGGACGAGCAGGGTCCTCGGGTCCCCGGTGACCATCGACACGAGGGCGCCGACGACCAGGAGCGTCAGGGTGAACACGGGCATCGCCTCCACCCTGCGGCGTTTCACCATCCCGTACCCGATCCACGGGGCCAGCAGCAGCCCGCTGACGGCCAGGGCGGTCCACTGGCTCGCCCCCAGGCCTTTCAGCAGGTAGTAGCCGGCGAGCGGCAGCGCCAGTTCGAGGACGAGCCCCCGGGCCAGGGCCAGGCGCCCGGCGCGGGTGTTCGTCGGCTCCGCCGCTGCCCGCGTCGGTGTCGGTGTCGGTGTGGCGTCAGGTGTCGCGGTGTCCTTCACGATGTCCCCCTCGGTGTTCCGCATGTCGTGTTCCCCCACGGTCGCTTGGTGTTCCGTGATGATCGTGAGCCCGTGCCGTGGTGCGCGGCCGTGGTGCTCGGCCCTACCGCGCGGGCGGGCCGCTACGGTGTCCGGCGGGTGGCCAGGTCGAAGATGTCGGCCAGCTCGTGCCCGCAGGCGACCACGTCCAGCCCCGGTTCGGCGACCGAGCGCAGTACCACCCCGTCGATGGCTCCGCGCATCGCGGTGACCATCACGTGGACGTCGAACTCCCGGAACTCCCCGGCGGCCTGCGCGTCACGCATGCGCTGCTCCTGCACATCCATGATCGACCTCAGGGAGTCCGCGAACCCGACGCGGTGCGGATCGTCCCCCTTGAGGTTGGTGACGACCTCGGTGAGTGCCGGCAGGTGGTCGGGGTGGGCCGCGAGGAGCTCGACGTTCGACTCGATGTAGGCCCGCAGCCTGCCCGAGTAGCCCTCGGCGGCGGTGATCCGGGGCAGCATGAACGCCTCGGACACCCGCATCACCTCGGCGACCACCTCGTGCATCAGGTCGTCCTTGCCGGAGAAGTGGTACGAGATCATCCCGGTGCTGCTCAGCCCGGCCTGCTTCGCGATCTTCGCGAAGGAGGTCTTCGCGTAGCCGGCGTCCGCGAGCACCACGATGGCGGCCTGGACGATCTGGGTGCGTCGCGCCGACTCGGTGAAGGTGCGTCCGGACCCGGAACCGGTTTGCTCGCTCGCGCTGCTCTTTGCTTGCATGAGCAAAACCCTAGGGGTTCTTGCTCGCCTGAGCAAGACGCGGCTGCCACTTGTCGCCCGGATTCCCCTCGCTCTTGCCGTGGAAGCGGTTTCGGTCGTCGGCGGGCTCTTGGGGAATGGAAGGCCGGAAGGGCCTGCGAGGAGGCGTTATGTCCAGTGCATGTCAAGAGTCTCGACAGGATTCGCCCCGCTCCGACCGTGCGGAGCACCGTTTGGTGACCAGGCGTCTGCACGAGGCCGTCGCGCTGTCCGCCGCTCTGCTGTTGCTGGCCCTGACGGTCGCCGTCGTTCTGTTCGTCACCCGGATCGGTCAGGCCGTGGAGCAGTCCCGCTCCCCGGACTGCCTGGGGCTCGTGGTCGACGGCGCGAGGGCAGGGGTGGCGGGGAGCGGCGACCGGGCTCTGCGGATCGGCATCTGACGCAGGGGGAGCACCTGCCCGGAGGGGCCGGGGGCGGCCTCGGGCCCGCAGGGTCCGGCCGGACGCGGGAAGGCTCTCACGGAGATCCGTGAGAGCCTTCCCCGTTTCCCGGGAGCGGCGGGTGGCGACCCTGCTCCTGCCCCGACCGCCGGGCCCGCGCGCGGGTCAGCGGCAGATGAGCTTGTTGCGGGCGAGTTCCTGCACCGTTCCGGGGGTGACGGGGGTGTCGCAGGAGACGGTGCCCTCGACCTCGGCGTCGAAGGTGGTGTAGGCGGGGTGGGAGCCGAAGGCGTAGGCCCAGAAGCCGGGACCGGGGTTCCAGGGGTCGCCGCTGGGGAGGCACACGAACACGTCGGCGGAGCCCCGGACGCGGTGGGTGCCCTTGAACACGGCGTAGTCGCCGGGACGGTTGAAGTTCAGAGTGACCTTCTGGGACCACGTGCTGGTGGTGGACTTGCCGGTCTGCACGGAGAAGCCGACCTTGACGGCGACCTTCGCGAGGAACACCTTGGCCTCGGCGCTGATCTCGGTGGAGGTGTTGAAGGTGGTGCTGACGGCCTCGACCTCGGTCAGGGTGGTCTCGATGCTTCCGGTGGTGCCCGGGGCTATCGTGATGCCCTTCCAGTGCGTGAGCACGGGATCGACGGCGGCGCTGGACACTTCGTACCACTCGTGTTCGAGGTTCAGATTGCACGAGCTGGGCGGCTCCGCGTAGGCCGCGCCCGTGCTGAGGCCGGTGACGCCGGCGACCATGGCGGTCAGGACGCCGAGCGCGGCGAGACGCCGGCGTGTCCGTGGGAGAGGGGAAATGGTCACGGGGAGCTCCGGTGGGTCTCGGCCGCCGGGGCGGCGGTGATCGGTCGACGGCGGGTGCCGGAGACATTTCCTACAGACCGTCAAATGTAGGCACCCGAACGTCATTTGACTACCGCGTGAAGGTGCCGTTTCGCTACCTCGGCGTGAATGTGACGGCGAACTGCGGTGAGCAGCGCGAAGTCGGTCCGAGCGAAAAGAACCTCCCGGCCGGCCGGGTGAATTCCTGACGGTTTCCGTCACCGGAGACCCCGGCGGTTCTCCCTGGACTCCGGGGCGCACACCGGATTCGCCCCGGGCGCGGCCCGGCCGGCCGTTCTCGTCGTCCGGAGGGTAGGTGGCCGCCGGTCCTTTGGCGGGTTTTCGGCCTCGTCCGGGTGCCGTGAACGGACGGCGGCCTGAATCCGACGGCGGCCTGAATCCGACGGCGGGAACGCGCCGAGCGGGGCCGGACCCCTGATCGCCCCGTGCGGGCGGCGTTCGATAGCTTGGAGCACCGGCGTGCGCAATCCAGGCTCTGCGGAGGGATTTCACGATGCTCGACCAGGCTGCTCACCAGCTGTTCTCGTACGGGACGCTACAGCTTCCCGAAGTCCAGCTGGCCCGCTTCGGCCGGCTCCTGGAGGCACGCCCCGACGCGCTCCCGGGCTTTCGCCTGACCTGGATCTCGATCACCGACCCGGAGGTGATCGCGGCCAGTGGCACCGATCGTCACCCGCTCGTGGTCGCCTCCTCCGAGGACGGTGACGCGGTGGAGGGCAGCGTCCTCGCCATCACCGAGGCCGAACTGGCCGCCGCGGACGACTACGAGGTCGACGACTACGTCAGGACCGAGGTCGCCCTGCGCTCGGGCGCCAAGGCCTGGGCCTACCTCGCCGCGAGCACGCCGGACGGCGCGGCGGCCTGACCGACGCCGCCCGCCGACGCCGCCTGCGGCCGCGGTGCCGCCCGACCGCGTCCATCAGGGCGGCGCAACCGCGTCGACGCCGTGGCGGCGGAGGCCGCCGCTCACACCCCTCGCGAGCAGGCCGTGCGATCCGGTTAACCCCCCGAACCACGTGCTGTGACGGCGCGGAAACGCGGCCTTCCTAGGGTCACGATCGTGGGACCTTCCCACGGCGTGATCCCTGCGGAGGGAGTCCCGGTGACGATGCCGGCCTCGAAGGCGGACAGTGTGCGGACGGTCTGCTCGTACTGCGGCGTCGGCTGCGGCATCGTGCTCGACATCGGCCGGGACGCCGCCACCGGCAGGCGCACCGCTCGCAAGGTGGCGGGGGACCGGGACCACCCGACCAACGCCGGGCGGCTCTGCACCAAGGGTGCCACCAGCGTCGAGATGATGGCCGCCCCCGGGCGGGCCGCCACGGCACTGGTCCGCACCGAGCGCGGCGCCGAGCCCGCCGAGGTGGACGTGGACGCGGCGATCACGGCGGTCGCCGGACGCCTGCGGGCGATCCTGGACGAGCACGGCCCCGACGCGCTCTCCTTCTACGTGTCCGGGCAGATGTCCCTGGAGGCGCAGTACCTGGCGAACAAGCTCGCCAAGGGGTTCGTGCGCACCAACCGGATCGAGTCCAACTCCCGCCTGTGCATGGCCTCCGCCGGCTCCGGCTACAAGCTGTCGCTCGGCGCGGACGGGCCGCCCGGCTCCTACCGGGACTTCGACCACGCGGACACGTTCTTCGTGATCGGTGCGAACATGGCCGACTGCCACCCGATCCTGTTCCTGCGCATGATGGACCGGATCAGGGCCGCCGGTGCGAAGCTCATCGTCGTCGACCCGCGGCGCACCGCCACCGCCGCGAAGGCCGATCTCTTCCTGCAGATCAGACCGGGTACCGACCTGGCCCTGCTGAACGGCCTGCTGCACCTGCTGGTGGAGAACGGCCACACCGACGAGGCGTTCATCGCGGAGTTCACCGAGGGCTGGGAGGAGATGCCCTCCTTCCTGGCGGACTACCCGCCCGCGAGGGTCGCCGCGATCACCGGGATACCGGAGGCGGACATCCGGCAGGCCGCGCAGTGGATCGGCGCGGCGGGCGAGTGGATGAGCTGCTGGACGATGGGCCTCAACCAGTCCACCCACGGCACCTGGAACACCAACGCGCTGGTCAACCTGCACCTGGCCACCGGCGCGATCTGCCGCCCCGGCTCCGGCCCGTTCTCGCTCACCGGCCAGCCCAACGCGATGGGCGGCCGCGAGATGGGCTACCTGGGGCCGGGCCTGCCCGGCCAGCGCTCCGTCCTGGTGGACGCGGAACGTGCTTTCGTCGAGGAGCTCTGGGGCGTCGAGCCGGGCACGCTGCGGACCGAGGTCGGGCGCGGCACGGTGGAGATGTTCGAGCAGATGGCCGCCGGCGAGATCAAGGCCTGCTGGATCATCTGCACCAACCCGGTCGCCTCCGTCGCCAACCGCAGGACCGTCATCGCCGCCCTGGAGGCCGCCGAACTGGTCATCGCCCAGGACGTGTTCACGGAGACCGAGACCAACGCGTACGCCGACGTGGTGCTGCCCGCCACCCTGTGGGCCGAGTCCGACGGCATCATGGTCAACTCGGAGCGGAACCTCACCCTCGTCCAGGGTGTCCTCGACCCGCCCGGTCAGGCCCTGCCCGACTGGCAACTGATCGCCCGCGTCGCCTGCGAGATGGGCTTCGCCGACGCCTTCACCTACGCGAGCGCCGAGGACGTATTCGAGGAGCTCAAGCGGGCCTGGAACCCGACGACCGGCTGGGACCTGCGCGGCGTCGGCTACCAGCGGCTGCGCGAGACCCCCGTGCAGTGGCCCGCGCCGTCCCCGGACGGGCCCGACCGCAACCCGATCCGCTACCTCAACGACGGCGTCAGCCAGAGCCTGCTGGAGCGCGCGGACGGGACGCGGCCCCGGCTCGCCTTCCCCACCGCCACCGGCCGCGCCCGCTTCCTCGGCCGGCCGCACCTGCCCGCCGCCGAACTCCCCGACGACGACCACCCGTTCGTCCTCAACACCGGCCGCCTCCCGCACCAGTGGCACACCCTCACCCGGACCGGCAAGGTCGCCAGGCTCAACCGGCTCGACCCGGGCCCCTTCGTCGAACTCCACCCCGAGGACGCCGCCGCCCTTCACGCCAAGGACGGCGACCGCATCGAGGTGGCCTCCCGCCGCGGCCGCGCCGTACTGCCCGCCGTCGTCACCGACCGGGTCCGCCCCGGGAACTGCTTCGCGCCGTTCCACTGGAACGACCTCTTCGGCGAGTACCTCGGCATCAACGCCGTCACCAACGACGCCGTCGACCCGATCTCCCACCAGCCGGAGTTCAAGGCCTGTGCCGTGGCGCTGCGCGTGGTGCCCGCCCCGACACCCGCGCCGGCGGCTCCCGGGCCGGCCGCCGTCGGCCCCGCCGCCCCGGCGCGGCAGCCGCAGGACCGGCCCGCCGCTCCGGCGGCCGAGGTCGTGGGCCCGGCCGCGGCCGACGGGTCGCCCGGGGCCGGGCCCGTCCTGGCCGCGCTGTTCGGCATCACCGACCTGACACCGCCGGTCCTCACCGAGCCGGAGCGCCGCTACCTGTCCGGGTACCTCCGCGGGTACGCCGCGGGCGGGGCCACGGCGGCGCCCGGCGAGGTGCCGGTGCTGCCCGCGGGTGCGCCGTTCGCCCCGGGGACGGCGCTCTGGGTGGACGGCGTGCTGGCCGGCATGTTCTCCCGGACCGCGGCACCCGCCGCACCCGCCGCACCCGTCGATCCCGTCGATTCCGGGCCGGCCGCACCCGCCGCCCCAGCGCGGGAACTGCTCCTCCTGTGGGCCTCGCAGACGGGTACCGCCGAGGAGTTCGCCGCCACCGCGGCGGCCCGCCTGGCGGCGGCGGGCCGGGCCGCCACCCCGCTCGCCATGGCCGACACCACCCCCGGGCGGCTCACCGCCGGCACCGACCTGCTGATCGTCACCAGCACCTTCGGCGACGGGGACGCGCCCGACAACGGCGCCGACTTCTGGCACCGTCTCAGCGCCTCGGACGCCCCGCGGCTGGAGGGCGTGCGCTACTCCGTCCTCGCCTTCGGCGACACCAGCTACGGGGACTTCTGCGGTCACGGCCGCCGCCTGGACGAGCGCCTCGCGGAACTCGGCGCCACCCGCCTGCACCCCCGCACCGACTGCGAAGCCGGTGACGACGAGCCCGCCGGGCAGTGGCTCGACCAGGTCACCGGCGCGCTCGCCGCACCGGGCGAACAGCCGCCCGCGGCCGTCCCGTTCCGACCCGCGCCGTCCGAGCCCTCCGCCGTCCCGCCCGCCGGAGCGCCCGCGCCCGCCGCCCCGGCCGGCTACACGAAGGCGTCCCCCTTCGTGACCCTCCTGGTCGGCAACCGGCTGCTCAGCCTGCCCGGATCGCAGAAGGAGATACGGCAGTTCGCCTTCGACACCCGCGGCGGCGCACTCGGCTACGAGGCCGGTGACGCCCTCGGCGTGTGGCCGGCCAACGGCTCGGGACTCGTCGCCGAATGGCTGGCCCTGACGGGCCTCGACCCCGAGGAGAGGGTCTGCCTGCCCGACAGCGGCGACCTCTCCCTCGTCGACGCCCTGCGGACCCGACTCGACATCGCCCGCATCACTCCCCACCTGCTCGGGTTCGTCGCCGAGCGCACCGGCGACCGCTCCCTGAAGCGGCTGCTGCGCCCCGACAACAAGGGCGAGCTGGCGAAGTGGAGTTGGGGGCGGCAGGCCGCCGACGTGGTCGGCGCCTTCCCCGTCCGGGCCTCGGCCGCCGAATGGGCCGCGGTGCTCAAGCGGCTCCAGCCCCGCCTCTACTCCATCTCCTCCAGCCCGCTGGCCCATCCCGACGAGGTCCGCCTCACGGTGTCCGTCGTCCGCTACACCAACGACCTCGGCCGCGACCGCAAGGGCGTCTGCTCCACGTACCTGGCGGACAGTGCCGACGACGGCCCGGTGCAGGTGTTCGTCCAGCGCTCCCCGCACTTCCGCCCGCCCGCCGGCCCGGCCACCCCGATGATCATGGTGGGCCCCGGCACCGGCGTCGCGCCGTTCGTCGGCTTCCTGGAGGACCGGCAGGCCCGCGGTCACACCGGCCCCAACTGGCTGTTCTTCGGCGAGCAGCGCGAAGCCACCGACTTCTACTACCGCGAGGACCTGGAGGCCTTCCGTGCGTCCGGCCACCTGGACCGCCTCGACGTCGCCTTCTCGCGCGACCAGCGCAACAAGGTCTACGTCCAGGACCGGATGCGCGAACACGGCCCGCGCCTGTGGCGCTGGCTCCAGGACGGCGCCCACGTCTACGTCTGCGGAGACGCGGGCCGGATGGCCAAGGACGTCGACCGGGCCCTTCGGGAGATCGTCGCCGCACACGGCGGGATGGACGAGGAGTCCGCCGCCGCCTACGTCCGGCAGCTGGCGGGCGACAAGCGCTACGCCCGGGACGTCTACTGAGCAGTGTGGACGGACGATGCGAATGCACCCGGTTCGATATCCGCAATTGTGCTTTCGACAAGGAGCCCGGATATCGGATCTGGTGATATCCACAGGGGAATTCCGGTGCGGGCGATCGCGACCTGAAAAGCTGTCGGAAGATCTCGCTGATCATGTATGTTGCGCGTGTCATTTCCGTTGCTCGGGGCGGCGGCGACTACCGGGCGGTCTTCGCCTGGGCCGAACTCGACCCGGGATTCGCCAGGAGCCAGGTGCTGCTCGCGGTGTCCGAGGACGGCGTGCCCTTCGACGACACCGCCGGGCCCCGCCTGGTGGCACCCCAGGACACGAAGGGCGGTCGGTACGTGTCCGAGCTCAACCAGTTGTGGGTCGGCACCGTCGACCCGGTGGTCGACAGTGGGCACTGAGCCGGGCGGCGAACGGGCTCCGGGCGCGGTCGACCGCTCCTCCGCCGCGGGCGGACCGCCGTCCGACGCGGCCGGGCTCTCCTCCGACGCCGCCGGGCCGCCGCCCGGCGGCGCTCGCGCCGCTGCCCGACTTCCCCGACGACCGGCTCGACCCCGCCCGCAGCGGCGGCGACGTCTTCGTGCGGATCGGCGCCGACGACCCGCTCGCCGCCGTGCACGCCCTGCGCACCGTCCGGCGCCTCGCGCAGGGCGACGCCGCCAGCCGGTGGCTCATGGCAGGCTTCGGCCGCGCGCGGGGTACCGCCCCCGCCGACACCACCGATCGCAACCTCATGGGTCAGCTCGACGGCAGCGGCAACCCCGACCCGAGCGACCCGGCGGCGTCGGCGCGGATCGTGGTGACGGGCGGCGTCGCGGCGGGCGGCCTTGCGGCGGGGGACTACGTCGGGCGGGCGCTGCTGGAGGGATAGCCATGAGCACTACGCCCCACGGCTTGCATCTGCAAGGAAACAATGAGTAGTGCCCTTGCAGATGCAAGCTTCTGGATGCCCGTCCCCGCTGGTTGATCCTCCAGTCCGGCAGTGGATCACTGGTGTGCGGCACCACTCGTCCGCACCGTCGCCACGTTGCTTCAATCGCCGTATCGAGCTATCCGGACGGTGGAACAACATGGATCTGAACACGGTGGTGGAGGTACGCGACGCCCGCCGTCGCGAGGTGTGGCAGCAGGGTGACGCCTGGCTGGGTGGCGGCACGTACCTGTTCTCCGAGCCGCAGCCGCACATCCGGCGGCTGATCGACCTGAGCCGGACCGGTTGGGAGCCGCTGAAGGTGACCGCCGGCGGAGACCTGGAGATCGCCGCCACCTGCACGATCGCCACGCTCTCGCGCTTCCCGAAGCCGTGGACGGCCGGCCCGCTGTTCGAGCAGTGCTGCCGGGCCTTCCTGGCGTCCTGGAAGATCTGGAACATGGCCACCGTCGGCGGAAACCTGTGCAACGGGCTCCCCGCCGGGCCGATGATCTCCCTCACCGCCGCACTGGACGGCGTCTGCGAACTGCTCTCCCAGAGCGGCTCGGTGCGCAGGGTACCGGTCGCCGACTTCGTCGTCGGAGCCGGCGTCAAGGTCCTGCAGCCGGGGGAGCTGCTCCGCTCGATCACCCTGCCCGCCCGCGCGCTCGCGAGCCGCACGGCGTTCCGGCAGGCCTCCCTGTACGGGCTGGGCCGCTCCGGTGCGCTGCTCATCGGCGCGGCCGACCCGCTCGACGGCACCCTGACGCTCACCATCACCGCCTCGACCGTCCGGCCGATCCGACTGCGCTTCCCGGTGCCGCCGAACGCGGAGGCCGTGCGGGAGGCGGTCGAGTACGCCGTCAGGCCCGAGGAGTACTACGACGACATCCACGGACTGCCCGCCTGGCGACGGCACATGACCTTCCGCTTCGCCGAGGAGATCCGCCGCGAACTCACCGACGGCGCACCGACCGACTGCGCACCGACCGACTGCGCACCCACGGACAGCGCGCCGACCGACAGCGCGCCGACCGACTGCGCACGCTGCGCACCGACCGAGGAGGCCGGACGATGAGCTTCGGGATCCGCGTCAACGACCAGGACTTCGACACGGCGCCACGGCCGGGGCAGTGCCTGCGGACCTACCTGCGCGAGCGCGGCTGGTTCGGGGTGAAGAAGGGCTGCGACGCCGGGGACTGCGGAGCGTGCACCGTGCAGGTCGACGGCGAGGCGGTGCACAGCTGCATCTACCCGGCCGTGCGCGCCGAGGGCCGCTCGGTGACCACCGTCGAGGGGCTGGCGAAGGACGGCGAACTCCACCCGATGCAGCAGCGGTTCCTGGACGCGCAGGGCTTCCAGTGCGGCTTCTGCACCGCCGGCTTCCTGATGACCACCTCGGCCCTGAACGAGGAGCAACTCACCGACCTGCCCAGGTCCTTGAAGGGCAACCTGTGCCGCTGCACCGGTTACCGGGCGATCGAGGACTCCGTACGCGGCGTCAAGCACGCGGAGGAGCCCTGCGCCGGGCAGGCCGTCGGTCGCAGCCTCGGTGCGCCGGCCGGGCCGCAGGTGGTCACCGGGACGGCCCGCTACACCTTCGACATCGAGGTGGAGGGGCTGCTGCACATGAAGCTGCTGCGCTCCCCGCACCCGCACGCCCGGATCGTCTCGATCGACACCTCCGCCGCCCTGCGGGTGCCCGGCGTGCAGGCGGTGTTCACCCACCACGACGTGCCGGACCGGCTCTACTCCTCGGCCCGGCACGAGCATCCCACTGAGGACCCGGACGACACCCGGGTGCTGGACGACGTCGTCCGCTTCGTCGGCCAGCGGGTGGCCGCCGTGGTCGCCGACAGCGAGGGCGCCGCCGAGGAGGGGTGCCGCCGGATCGTCGTCGAGTACGAGCCGCTGCCGCACGTGACCGACCCCGAACTGGCGATGCTGCCCGGTGCGCCGGTGATCCACCCGAAGGGGCCGGAGTCCCGCATCTTCCGAGCCGAGGACAACGTCTGCGGCGAGGTGCACGGCGAACTGGGCGACGTCGAGCAGGGGTTCACCGAGGCCGACGTCGTGTACGAGGAGACCTTCCGGACCCAGCGGGTCCAGCACGCCAGCCTGGAGACGCACGGGTGCGTCGCGTACTTCGAGGAGAACGAGGAGAGCGGTGAGGAACGGATCGTGGTGCGCTCCAGCACCCAGGTCCCGTTCCTGACCCGGCGGGCCCTGTGCGCGCTGTACGACCTGCCGATGGAGAAGGTCCGGGTGATCGCCGGCCGGGTCGGCGGCGGGTTCGGCGGCAAGCAGGAGATGCTCACCGAGGACATCGTCGTGCTCGCCGCACTGAAGCTGCACCGGCCGGTCAAGCTGGAGTTCACCCGCCCCGAGCAGTTCTACGGCGCCACCACCCGGCACCCGTTCAAGGTCACGGTGAAGGTCGGCGCCAGGAGCGACGGCGTCCTGACGGCCCTGCAGTTCCGGGTCGTCGCCAACACCGGGGCGTACGGCAACCACGGCCCGGCGGTGATGTTCCACAGCGTCGGCGAGTCGATGGGCGTGTACCGGGCACCGAACAAGAAGGTGAACGCCTACTCCGTGTACACCAACTGCGTGCCCGCCGGGGCGTTCCGCGGCTACGGCCTCGGGCAGGTGACCTTCGCGCTGGAGTCGGCGATGGACGAGCTGGCCCGCCGCCTGGACATCGACCCGCTGATCCTGCGCGAGAAGAACGTCATCGGCCCCGGCGAGCACATGGAGGGCCCCTGCGGCGAGGAGGAGGACCTGCACATCGCGAGCTACGGCCTGGACCAGTGCCTCCAGGTGGTCCGCGACACCCTCGCCGACGACCGCAGCGCCGAGCTGGCCCCGCCGGGCTGGCTGGTCGGACAGGGCTTCGCGATGTCCGCCATCGCCACCGGGCCGCCCGGCGGCCACTTCGCCGACGCCACGGTGAAGCTGCTGGAGGACGGCACCTACGACATCGCGGTCGGCACCGCGGAGTTCGGCAACGGCACCACCACCGTGCACAAGCAGATCACCGCCGGCGCACTGGGCACCACGGTGGACCGCATCGCCATCCGGCAGTCCGACACCGACGTGGTCAGGCACGACACCGGTGCGTTCGGTTCGGCCGGCACGGTGGTGGCCGGGAAGGCCGTGATGAAGGCCGCCAACGCCCTCGCCGAACAGATCCTCTCCTTCACCGCCGAGTACGCCCGCACCCCGCGCAGTCTGGTCCGGCTGAACGCCGACGCCGTGGACTGCGACGGCCGGCCCGTCCCGCTCAAGGAGGTCTTCGAGGCCGCGCGCGGCCAGGGCGTCGAGCTGACGGCCGACGGGCACTGGGGCGGCTCGCCGCGCTCGGTGGCGTTCAACTCGCAGTGGTTCCGACTCGCCGTCGACCCCGACACCGGGGAGATCCGGATCCTGCGCAGCGTCCACGGCGCCGACGCCGGCAAGGTGATGAACCCGCTGCAGTGCCGTGGCCAGGTCGAGGGCGGCGTCGCCCAGGCGCTCGGCGCCACCCTGTTCGAACAGGTGCTCGTCGACGAGCGGGGCGAGGTGACCACCGCCGCCTTCCGCCGCTACCGGCTGCCCGCCTACGCGGACGTGCCGCGCACCGAGGTGCGCTTCACGGAGACCTCCGACTCGATCGGCCCGCTCGGCGCCAAGTCGATGAGCGAGAGCCCGTTCAACCCCGTCCCGCCGGCCTTCGCCAACGCGCTGCGCGACGCCACCGGCATCCGCTTCACCGAGGCGCCGTTCCTCCGCGACAAGGTGTGGCAGGCCATCGCCGCGCACCGCGCCGGCACCCGCCCGCCACGGGCGTGAGGGGGCGCGCCCGTCCCGGCGTCAGTTCCAGGGGTTGGCCGGCTGGTCGTCGATGGCGGTCCAGAAGCGCAGGCCGGTGGGCAGGGATCCGTAGGCCCAGAAGGACCAGCCCTGGCCGTCGTGGAACTCGGCCATCCGCCAGCCGGGGCCGAAGCCGGTCGAGCAGATCTCGTCCGCGGCGGCCCGGCTGGTGAGCCGGGAGCCGGGGATCGGCGGGGTGGGCGCGACCTCGCCGCCGGCCCAGCTGTGGAAGCCGCCGGCGGGGATCCCCGCCGGGGCGGGGCGGCCGTCCCGGTTCAGGCAGAGCAGCGGCAGGGCGGTGGTCGGCGAGGTGTCGCCGGCGTAGGGGTTGCTCGCTTCGTCGTGGCCGACGTGGACCAGGTTGTCGGCGCGCCGTTCGAGCAGGGCCCAGCTCATGCCCGCGTGCCTGGCGGCGAACACGGCGAGGTAGGCGGCCGGGTCGACGTTCCACTGCTGGTACTCGCCGTCGTTGCACTCGTGCAGGTAGAGGAACCGGGGGCCGATGAGCAGCTTGTCGTTGTCCAGGCAGAGGCCGGTCGCCACGTGCCGCAACCGCAGTCCGCGCATGCCGTGCGCGGGCGGCGTGCCGGTGGTCTGGTACGGACTGGCCTGCCACCGCTGGCTGTCGGCGCCGGTGACACAGGGGGAGACCCCCACCCTCGTGCCCGCGGTGATGCACAGGCCGGGGCTGGCAGCCGCCTTGATCGTCAGCTCGCCCGGCAGGCTGCCGACCGGCAGGAGCTGCCACTTGGACGGTGTGTTCGGGGGCTCGCAGGGCATGAGGTCCACCCTGGGCAGGGCCCCGCCGGACGGGCACTGGCCGTTCGCCTGGTTGTACAGCAGCGTCGCGGGGGGCCCCGCCGAGGCGGTGAGCGGCGTGAGCGCCACGGCGATCAGCGCGAGCACCACCGCCGTGACAAGTCGCTTGAGCAGCGCGGACACGCGGTCCTCCAGGGGTGCGGACGGAATGCGGACGGGCAGGCCGGGCGCGGGCCGCCGGGAGAGCGTTCGGACACGGCGCGGTGCGGACCGCGGCCAGTGTTCCAGCGGCGGGTGGTCCGCCGGTATCCCAGATTCGTGGGGATGGGTCCCTCGTGGAGTGACACGGCGTCACCGGTCCGGCACTCCAGGGTGCATGGGGGCGGGCGGATCCGGGCCGGGTCTCCCCGATCACCGACTCCGGTGGCGGTCATTCCCGTACGATCGACGGCCATGGTCGATCTCTATCCTCCCACCAGCCCCTACGACAGCGGTTTCCTCGACACCGGAGACGGCAACCGCGTCTACTACGAACAGCTCGGCAACCCCGACGGCAAGCCCGCCCTGTCCGTCCACGGCGGCCCGGGAGCGGGCGCGTCGAGGCAGCCCGCGAGGGTCTGGGACCCGGAGTGCTACCGCTTGATCCGCTTCGACCAGCGCAACTGCGGTCGCAGCACCCCGCACGCCTCCGATCCGGCGGCGGACATGAGCCTGAACACCACCCGGCACCTGATCGCCGACATGGAGCGGCTGCGCGAACACCTCGGCATCGAGCGGTGGTTGCTGGCCGGCGGCTCCTGGGGCTCGACGCTGATCCTGGCCTACGCGCAGCAGCACCCCGAGCGGGTCAGCGAGATATCCATCCAGGCGGTGACGATGACCCGCCCCTCCGAGACCTACTGGCTGTACCGGGGCGCCGGGCGGTTCTACCCCGAGGCGTGGGACCGGTTCCGCGACGGCGTCCCCGAGGACGAACGCGACGGCGACCTGCTCGCGGCCTACGCGCGGCTGATGGAGAACCCCGACCGGGCGGTCCGGGCGAAGGCCGCGGCCGACTGGCTCGCCTGGGAGGACGCGGTCATCTCGAACGAGCCCAACGGCGTGCCCGGCATCTACAGCGACCGCGAGGTCGACGCGCAGATCGCCTTCGTCCGGATCTGCGCCCACTACTTCAGCAACGGCGCCTGGCTGGAGGAGGACCAACTGCTGCGCGACGCCCACAGACTGGCCGGGATCCCGGGGGTGCTGGTCCACGGCCGGCACGACATGGGCAGCCCGGTGGAGACGGCGTGGGAGCTGGCGAAGGTGTGGCCGGACGCGCGGCTGCGCATCTTCGAGGACTCCGGGCACGTCGGCAGCGAGGCGATGAAGGAGGCGGCCCGCGCGGCCGTCGAGGAGTTCAAGAACCGGTGATCACCGGGGCCGTGGAACGGTCTCGAGCGCGCGCCGGCCGGTCCCTTCCCACCCGCCGGCGGGTGGGAAGGGGCCGGCCGCGGTCGCTCAGCGGGCCCGGGCGGCGCCGAGGGCGAAGCGGCTCGCCGCCGGGTGGCCCTCGACCAGGTCCGCGGCGAGCTCACCGAGCACCGACGCGAACTTGAAGCCGTGTCCCGAGAAGCCGGCCAGGACCGTCACCGGACCGCGCCGGTCGATGACGAAGTCGTGGTCGGGGGTGGTGGTGTACAGGCAGGTGGTGGCGGTCGGCGTGGTGTGGTCGACGCCCGGCAGCCACCGCCGCGCGTACTCCTGGACCTGTTCCACCGCGCGCGCGTCGGGGCCGCCCCCGCGACGGTCGGGGTCGACGACCGGGCCGACGCCGTGGAAGCCGACCTTGACGCCGTCCGCACTGCCGAGACCGTACACGCCGGCCTCCGAGTCCAGCCGGGCCCCGCCGTGGTGGATGAAGCTCGGCCAGTCCAGCGGCGCGGCGGCCGGGAAGTGCACCGGCTGCTCCTCGGTCACCCGCATCGGTGGCAGACCGGGCACGAGTCCGGACAGCAGGCTCGGCGCCCACCCGCCGACCGCCACCACGACGTGCTCGGCGACGATCACTTCCTCACTGTCGGTCACCAGCTCGACGCCCCGGTCGCGCACGGTGAGCCGGCTCGCCCGGACCCCGTGCCGGACCTGGGCTCCGTGCGCCGCGGCCGCGCGCTGGAAGGCCGCCACCGAATCGTCGGCGTGCAGCCGACCGGCCTCGGGGTGGAACAGCGCCGAGGTGTCGGCCCGCAGGCCGGGCCACCGCTCGGCCACCTGCGTCGGGTCGAGCAGCTCGGCGGGGCGCCCGGCGGCGGTCAGCGCCTGGTGCAGGGCCGAGGTCGCAGCGGCCGGGCCGTGATCCACCGCACCGGTGAGGTCCAGCAGCTTCGTGCCCGCATCCTCCTCCAACCGCCGCCACAGCGGCAGGGCCCGCACGGCGAGGGAGACGTAGAAGGGCTCCGGGTAGGCCAGGCGGAAGATCCGCGAGCTGCCGTGCGAGCTGCCCCGGCCGTGCCCCGGGGCGAACTGTTCCAGGAGCGTCACCCGTCGGCCCCGCGCGGCCAGATGCCAGGCGGCCGACGATCCCATGACCCCGCCCCCGACGACAACGACATCAGCGGTCATGAGTACTCCGTAGGGTGTCCGGCGGCCCGGTGGGCCGGCGTGGCGTCAGTGGCTCGGAAGGAGCGGTCGCTCCCCGGTGCGTCCCGGCTGGCCGGTCGGGAGCGCGCCCCGGCCGCTGACTGCGGACACTACCGTGGGCCGCTGCCCGGGGCCACAACGGGCCGGTCGGACCGAGCCGTTGGAACGAACACGGCGACGGCCCCGGGCGCGGCCGGGAACGCGCCACCGTGTGGCACGGACCGCCCCGGCCACCGGGGCCGGGGCGGTCGTGACCCGCGGAGGACCGGTGCGCTCTAGCAGGGGCTGAGCCAGTAGACCCAGCCCCACGGGGCCGCACGGTCCTCGCTGTAGCCGCCGGGCGAGGTCCAGCCGACGTTCCCGGCCGAGTTGTAGAACCTGGCGTGCAGCGTGGAGTTCTGGTTGTTGATCCACGACCCCGTTCCCGTCCAGGAGATGGGGGTCAGCCGGTCGCAGGTGTAGAGCATGAAGACATCGCCGGTGAAGTCGGTCCCGCTGTACGCGCACACGTAGGTGTACGGACAGGCGATGGCCGCGAGCCGGTCGGCGCCGGCCGGGGAGACCTCACGGGCCCGCTCCTCACCTGGCAGGGCGAGGAGCAGCTGTCCCCCGGACTTCAGGGCGATCTTGTTGACGGCCACCTGGGTGCCGTCGGTGGTGGCCAGGTACCCGTCGACCCTGTCCTGGAGCGTCCTGGCCTGGGAGCCGTTCAACCCGAGGTCCTTCGCCTGTGCCCGGAAGCCCGGGTGGGAGGCGGGCCCGGCCTGGCCGGTGGCGGCCCCGGCCGCCGTCGTGGTGGCCACCAGGGCGAAGACCGCCATCACCACGGCGGCCAGGGCCCTTCCCCACGCGGTGAACCTGGGCGTTGCGTGTGCTGTCACTGAGTCACCCCTCTGAGAGATGTACTTTTCATGGCACTGGTCGCAACTATGTCCGGCGGGGCCCGCCCGGGAATCGGCGCAGAGCGCGGACTTCCTTGACCTTGCGTGCAGTTCACGCCGCGGAATGATGGTCGGTCCGGGCGCCGGCCCGGATGCCGCACCCCCATCGGCGGGCCGTGGGCCCTCGCCCCCGGGCCCCCGTCGCCTGCCGTTCGGCCACTACACCTGGACCGCGGGGACCATTCCGAGAAGTTCGCCCAGCCGCTGGATCGTGGCGGGAGCCTCGCGGTGCAGGCCGGCGATGTCCAGGCCCTCGTCGCCGAGGATCATCAGCAGCGCCTGCTCCCCGATCGCCAGGACCACGACGTAGCCGCCGTTGCAGCGGGTGACCACGTCGCGCAGGCCGCCCAGGCCGACCTCGGCGGCGGTGCGCCGGCCGAGGCCGAGCATGGCGGCCGACAGGGCGGAGGCCGACTCGGGGTGGACGGCGGCCGTGTCGGCGGCCACCAACAGTCCGTCGGCGGTCGAGATGACACTCTCGGAGATGCCCATGACCCGGTCACGGAGGGACTTCAGCTCGTCGACGAGTGCTGCGGGTGAGGTCTGGCTGCTCATGGTGCGCTCTTCTCGGTCTCTTCGGTCGTCTCGGTCCGCTCGGCGCGGTGATCGTTCAGTGGTCGGTCGGACGCGGCGGTCCAGGACTCGGGCACGGCGGTCCGGGCTTCGGGCACGGTGGTCCGGGTCTCGGCCTGATCGGGCCGCTCGGCCGGGCCGGCGAGGTCGGTCGGTGTGGCGGGCCCGGCGGGTCCGCCCTGACCCTCCGGGCCGCGCCTGCCGGGGATCCGACGCGGCAGCGGACCGGCCGGGGCCGGCGGCGGGCCGGTGTGCGGTGTGCGCGGCGCCACGCTCGGCACGCCGGCCGCCGGACGCACCGGCTCCCGGTGGAGCAACTGCCGGGCGTCCATCCGGACCAGGTCGAGCAGCACCGCGAACAGCCCCCGCCCGAGCGTGAATCCGATGTCGCGCGCGGTGCGCCGGCCGGTGGCGGCGGTCAGGATCTCCCGGTAGCGGGCCGGGATCCGCAGGGCCCTGGACTCGGCCTGGGCGGCGGGGCGGATCCGGCTGCGGGCCAGTTCGCCGGGCGGGCCCCAGAGGCGGGTCAACAGGGCCACCCGCTGGCCGGTTTCCTCGAACAGTCGCCGCGGTTCGATGCCGGGGCGCAGCGCGATCCTGGCGGGGGCGGCGGCCTCGGCCACCTCCCAACTGCCGGGCGGGCTCAGCACCAGGGCGAAGGCGCCGTCGAAGGCGGCGGCCGCGCAGACGGTTTCGAGCTCGGCGGCGCCGATCGACCCCTGGGCCACCAGAGCCGCACCGAGGTCGCCGGCCCGTGGGCCCGGCGCGGCGGCCGCCGCCGTCTCGGCGGCGGACCAGTCCGCCTCGCCGACGCGCTGCGACTTCAACAGCAGGGTCTCGACGGTCGGGGAGCCGGGGGTCTCGATCGCGGTCACCAACCCCTGTTCCAGGTGGATCGTGCCACCCGGCGCGCTGGAGACGGTGACCGAGCCGGTGAAGTCCTCCTGGCGCAGCATCAGCAGGAGCGCCGGCACGTTGCGCGCGGTGGGCGTCGCCGGCCGGGTGGCGTCGTGGGGGGTGCGGTCCGTCATGCCAGCAGGTCCCTCGCCCGGTCGGCGCTCTGGCGGATCGCCAGCGCCAGGTTGGTCCGCTCCCGGTCCAGCACCGTGGCCAGCAGCAGCGGGTCGCCCTGCCGGGGAACCACCTGGACGACGTGGTGGTGGCGGGTGCTGGTGACCACCAGACTCTCCAACTCGCCCTCGGCTCCGGCCTCGCACAGCCGCTCGCCGATCAGATTGGTCAGCTCGGCGAGTTCGGCTCCGGTGCCGAGCAGTCGGTGCTCCCCGGCGCTCTGGTAGCCGAGGCCGGTGACGGCGTCGACGAGTGCGGCGCCGACCACTCCGGGGGAGTCGAGCACATCGGAGAGGGAAGCTTCGAGCGCGTGCACCAGTACCCCTTCACTTTCTGAACCGCTGGCAGCGTACTTTATTTCACCAATTCCGTGCGGTGGCCACACCTGATGACCTTCTTGCTACTTTGTTCCTGCACACGGGGGTTCCGCCCGGATGGCTCGCAAAGGACGAACAGTTCATGAACATTGACAGCGCACTCACGGACGCGATGGGCATCGAGGGCGCCATCGGGGTGGCCCTGGTCGACTACGAGAGCGGTATGTCGCTCGGGCTTCTCGGCGGGAGCCAGCAGCTCGATCTGGAGGTCGCGGCGGCCAGCAATACCGAGGTCGTCCGCGCGAAGATGCGCGCCATGGCCGCGCTGTCGATCGACGACGTCATCGAGGACATCCTGATCACGCTCGGCGCCCAGTACCACCTGATCCGCCCGCTGGCCGGCGCTCGTGGGTCGCTCTTCCTCTACCTGGCCCTGGACCGCTCGCGGGCCAACCTGGCGCTCGCCCGGCACAGCCTCAAGCGCATCGAGTCCGGGTTGGACGTCTAGGTTCCGGACGGGGCCGGCCGCTCCGTCCGGGGGGAAATTCCCGGCGGACTGTTCGCCGCCCGGCAATTGCCGGGCGGAGCGAAAACAATGCGTGATGAACCGACTACCGCGAGCGGCCCGTGGAAGAGGGGCGAGATCTCACGGGCGGGCGCCGATTGCGGGAATGAGTGACATTCCGATGACTGGGCGTCATATTCATTCCGGTGCTGCGGGGCCCCGAGCCGGAACGCCGGAACAGGACGCCCGGAACGCGGAGCCGTCCGAGGACGGAGCACCGGAGGGAACGCTCCTTGTCGAACCCGGTGCGTCAGGTCGCCGCGGCCGGCGGGCCGGTGGCGCGGCCGGGGCCTTCGGCCGCGCGCGGATCAACGCGATTCGCCGTACGCCGGCGGTCGTGGTGGCGGGACGGTCTCCGTCGGCATGGTGTGGCGGTAGTGCAGCGGCGCCATGCCGGTGCTGCGTTTGAAGGCGTTGCTGAAGGCGCTCTCCGAGGAGTAGCCGAGGGTGGCGGCGAGGGCGGCGACCGGTGTGTCGTGGTGCCGGAGGCGGTGCCGGGCCAGCCGTATCCGCCAGTTGTAGAGGTAGGTCAGGGGCGGGACGCCGGCGACGGTCCTGAAGCGGTCGGCGAAGCTGGTGCGTGACATGGCCGTCGCCCGGGCCAGTTCGGCCAGGGTCCACGAATGGGCCGGGTCGCCGTGCATGAGCCGCAGCGCCGGTGCGATGTGCTCGTCGGCCAGGGCCCGCAGCCAGCCGGCCGGGAAGGTGTGCGCCTCGCCCAGGTAGGTGCGCAGGACCTGGACGAAGAGGAGCTGGGCCAGGTGGTTCGCCACGAAGGAGGCGCCGGGGCGGTCCTCGCGCATCTCGTGGAAGGCCTGGGTGAGGAGCCAGCGGGCGGCCGGGGCCTCGGCGGTCGAGGCCCGCATGTGCATCAGCGGCGGCAGGGCGTCGAGGATCAAATCCTTCCCGGCGGCTTCGAGTTCGATGTGGCCGCCGATCGCGACGACCTCCGGCGCGCCCGGCGGCCCCGTGTGGTGGAAGGGTTCCACCGTCGCCTTCAGCAGTGGCAGGGCCTCGACCGGGGCCAGGTCGGGGGCGCTCGCCAGCACGTGGCGCCGGTCGCCGGCGAGGACCACGACGTCCCCCGCCGCCAGCAGGATCGGCTTGCCGACCCCGTCCATCGTCAGCCAGGTGGTGCCTTCGAGGAGCGCGTGGATCTTCAGGCGTCCCGGTGCGGGAAAGGCGAGCGACCAGGCGCCGGAGAAGGTGAAGCCGCGCGTCAGCGCGCAACGGGCGCCGACCAGTTCGAGCGTTTCGGCGATCGGGTCGCCCCACCCCGGCGGGTGCGGGGGTGGCGCGGGCAGCACGTCCATGGCGGGACTGTCGCGCAAGTCGCCGGGACGGGCAAGCGCCGCCGGGCGGTCGACGCCCCCGCCGGCGCGGGCCCGAGGCCGGGCAGGCCCCTCCGGTGGGTGGATCCCGGGGCGCAGCGCCCTTCACCCGGACGAGGTAGTGCCGTCGACCCCGGAGCGGAGCGTCCTGGCCCGTCGCGGGTGCGGGGCCCCGAGGCATCCCGGACGCCTGCGCAGATCTCGCGGACGGTCGAGCATTCACGCACCGTGTCCACTTCCTCACGATAGGCAGTGGGACGCATGCGCACACTGTGCCGGGCGGCCCGACCCGGCTGCTGAGCGGTGGCCGGCCATCGAGTTCCAGGAGGTAGTTCCCATGGGCGGATTCCAGGACCGCGACAAGTTCCACCCGGACGAGGTCGTGCTGTCGGCGGCCGAGCAGCGCGTCATCGCCGAGCTCGCGAAGGACGGCCAGGCCGACCCGCGCGAGTCCACCGACGAGGGCTGACACAGTCCGCAGGCAGGAACCCAGGGGTTCCGGGGCCGTGGCGGTCGCCCGCCGCGGCCCGTGCCCCGCCCAGCAGAGGGGACGGCCGTGACCACCACCACGCACATCGCACCTCCCCAGTCCGGGGAGCGCAGCCTCGCCCTGAGCGAGGCGTTCACCAGGGCCGAAGCCGCGATCGCGGCCCTGGGGCTGGAGTCCGATCTGGCGCCGGTCCTGGACGGCAGCCCCGGGACGTGGCGGTGCGTCCTCGGCCGTGGCGGCGCGCCGATCCGCACCGGGCTGGGCCTGGGCAAGGGCAGCCGGGACGAGGCGCGGACGGGGGCGCTGTTCGAGGCGCTGGAGCACTACCTCAGCGGGGTGGACGGGCTCGTCGGCTCGCAGATCCGGGTGACCGCCGCGCACGGCGTCGCCGCCGGCCCGCTCGCGCCGGACGTCGCCGCCGCGCTGCTGGCCCAGGCGCCCGACCGGCCGCTCGGCTGTCTGCCGTACCGGTCGCTGGACGGTGGTCCGGACGTCGACGTCCCGCTCTTCCTCGCCATGCCCGAGTACCTGCGGCCGGCCGGGGAGAGCCTGCGCCGGGAGGTCGGTGACGCCTACGACTACCGTTCGGTGGGCCGCTACTCGGTCAACAACGGCTGGGCCGCCGGGGCCGATCCGGTCGAGGCCGCCGTGCACGCGATCAACGAGCTGATCGAGCGCGACGCGCTGTCCCTGCTGCTGATCGGCCAGTTCCTGCGCGAGCGTCCGCGGCCCCTCGTCGTGGTCGATCCGGCGACGCTGCCCGCCGACCTCGCCGCGCTCCTCGACTTCGCCGCCGACCGCACCGGCCGGCCGGTGCACCTGATCGACATGACCACCGACCTGGGCGTCCCGGCGTACGCGGCCTACCAGTCGGCGCCTCCGGGCCGGCCCGCGCGGGTCTGCGGTTGGGGAGCCTCGCTCTCCCGGCGGTACGCGATCTCGCGCGCGGTGAGCGAACTCGTCCAGCTCCACAGCACCATCGGTCTGCGCGATCAGTACGCGCACCTGTTGCCCGAGCAGCGCGACGACACCGCGCCCTATCCGAAGCTGCACGCCTGCTACCTGTCCGATTTCGAGGCCGCCCTGGCCGTGGCGGAGGTGCGCCCGTTCGAGCCGACCGCCGCGCCGGACACCCCCGGCGGGCACCTCGACCGTCTCCTCGGCCTCCTGCGCGCGCACGGCTTCGCGACCTACCAGCGCGACCGCCACGTCACTCCGGACGTGGCCGTGGTCAACGTGCTGGTGCCCGGGCTGGAGCGGTTCATGCTGGTCACCGACGGCCAGGTCGTGGTGCCCGGCGGGCGCGGACTCGCGGCGGCCCGCGGTGAGTGAGGTGGCGTGGCGGCCGCTCGCCCCCACTGACGCACCCCGGGCGGCGAAGCTGCTGGCGGCCTGCGAACGGACCGACCGCACCGGCGACCGGCGCGGCACGCAGGACGTCCTCGACGGCTGGGCGGCCTCGGGCGTCGACCTCGCCACCGGCACGATCTCAGGCTGGGCCGGGCCCGAGCTGGTGGCGCACGCCGTCACGCGGGCGCGTGAACACGCCGACCCCGTCCACGAGATGACGGTGGAGATCGCGGTGCACCCCGCCCACCGGACTCCGGACACGGCCGCGCACCTCCTCGCCTGGTGCCGCCGCACCGCGGCCCGCCGGCACCGGGAACGCTTCGGCGACACCCCGTCGGAGCTCCACGCCCGGACTCACGGCCACCAGCGGTGGCTCGCGGACGTGCTCGACGCGTCCGGCTACCGGCGGGTGCGCAGCTACCGGGGCATGCGGCTCGGCCTGGCAGCACACGCACCGGCCGCCGCCCCGGCACTGCCGCCCGGCACCGCGATCGTGCCGTTCGAGGACCGCTACGAGGCGCCGCTGCTGGCCGCCCGCAACGAGATCTTCGCCGCCAACCCGGGCAGCGTCCCGATGACGCCCGGGACATGGCGCCACTCGGTGACCGGGAGCCCGTACTTCCGCCCCGAGTCCTCCTTCGTCCTGCTGTCCGCCGACGGCCGGGAGATCCTCTGCTACCTGCTGTCCACCGAACTCACCGACGCGGCCGACGAACGCGAGCTGTACCTCGCCAACGCCGGCACCCGTCCCGATCTGCACGGGCAGGGCCTGTACCGGGCCGTCTTCACCCACACGCTCGCGCGGGCGAGGGCCCAGGGCTACCGGTGGGCCGTACTGGACGTCGACACCACCAATCCCATGGCGGCCGGGGGCTTCTACGAACGCGTCGGCCTGCGGACCTTCCGCACCTGGACGGGGCACGTGCTGCAGCTCAACGGCGAGGAGCGGAACGGCGGCACCGACGTGCCGGACGCCGCAACGCCCGTGCGAAGACGGGGCGTCGTGCACACCTGAGCCGACGAGGCCGCGGAGTGCCCGAGACCCGTCCCGGGCCGCCGGGGCGGCCTGTCCTCGCGCCCGCGCGCTCCTCGGATCCCCCACCCGATCTTCGCCGTTGGCGCCTCTTCGCACGCGCCGCGTGCCGCCCGCGCGGTGGCGTTTTGAGTGGGAGTCGCGACTGTGCCACAGTTGACGGTGTGTATTGGTCCGATTTCCTGGAGTGACAGGTCATGCCGGATTCCCAGCCCCGCCCGTACGTCGAGTCCTCCGCCGTGCCCTGCCCACAGCCCCCCGGCTGTGGGCAGGGCACCGGCCGGGCCCGGCTCGTCAAGTGCATGGGCCGCACCTACTGCGCCTTGGCGGAGGAGGACCGGATCGATGTCAGCGACGTCACCGACATCACCCGGCCGTTGCCCCTGGGCGTCGCCGTCCGGTCGGGGAACGCCGCCTGGGACATCCACGCCCCGGACGGGCGCGCCCTGCTGCGCACCGACGATCTGCTGTGCGCCCTGGTGGCGCTGCGCGCGGACTACACCTCGTCGGCGAGGCGGTGACGGGGCCACGGGGGCGCGCCGACCGGTCAGGGTGAGGTGGACCCGGGCCCGGCGCCTCCGGCCGCGTGACGGCGCGGTGCGGTCGGTGCGGACCGCTGCCGGGGGAGCGCCGGGCCCGGCCCGGCGCCGCGCAGGATCCGGGCGACCTTGTCGTGGCCCTCGCGTTCTGCGTCGTCCAGCGGGGTGTTGCCCCAGCGGTCCGTCGACGTCGTCGGGACGCCGTGGGCCAGCAGGTAACGGACGATCCTGACACGCCCTTCGCTCGCCGCGAGGTGCAGCGGGGTACGGCCGTCGTAGTCGGCGCCCGCCAGGTCCGCGCCGGCCGCGGCGTAGCGGCGGATGTCGTCCAGATCGCCCTGACGCGCCGCCCAGCAGAGCCCGACGGTGTTCTCCACCGTGCTCTGGTTGCGGCGCAGCCGCAGGTCGGTGCGGGTGCCGAGGGTGGGCGGGGTGAGGGGGTGGATGTTGTAGGCCTGTTCGAGGCGCCGGCAGAACTCGATGCCGCGCACGCTGTTGCCCAGTTCGTCCAGGCGCGGCGACCACACGCAGATGCCCGCGAGTCTGGGGATGACGATCATCAACGCCCCGGAGACCCCGGACTTCGCGGGCAGCCCGACGGTGAACGCGAACTCCCCGCTGTAGTCGTACATGCCGCAACTGGCCATCAGCGACAGGCAGTGCTGCACGGTCTCCTCCGAGAACACCCGGTCCGTGGTGAGCGGGCAGACCCCGCCGTTGGCGAAGGAGGCCGCGGCGGTGGCGAGCATCCGCGAGGTGACCTCGATGCTGCAGCACTGGAAGTAGAACTCCAGAGCCGCGTGCATGTCGGTGCCCGGGGGGAAGGCGTGCTGTTCGCGCATCGAGTACGCCAGCGCGTAGTTCCGGTCGGCGGTCTCCCGCTCGCTCAGGCAGACCGCGTTGTTGAACCAGGGCCGGCTGCCCCCGGACAGGCGCCGCCAGGTCTGCGCGACGAGGTCGAACCGGTCCGCGGGCGGCAGGTCCGGCCGGATCAACGCGCACGACATGATCGCCCCCGCGTTCACCATCGGATTGTGCGGGTGGCCGAAGCGGTCCAGCGCCAGTCCGTTGAAGCCCTGCCCGCTGGGCTCGCGCCCGACGTGCCGGTGGGTCGCCTCGACACCGTGCTCCTCCAGGGCCAGGCAGTAGCCGACCGTCTTGGACACCGACTGGAGGCAGAACGGTACGTCCCCGTCGCCGACGGTGTACCGCTGCCCGTCCACCGTGCACACCGACACCGCCAACTGCTCGGGATCGACCCGGGCCAGCTGCGGAATGTAGGTGGCGACGGTGCCGTCCCGCAGCGGCAGCAGGTCCCGGTAGATGCCGGCGATCCGGCCCGCCAGCTCCGCGAACTCGGGGACGACCAGACCGCCCCGCAAGGTCCGCTGGACCAACCCCGAGCACTGCTGCACCACCGCGGTGAACTCGGCCAGACCGAGCGCCTCCTGCTCGGCCGCGGCGCCCAGGATCCCCGCGATCCGCGGATCGTCCTCCAGGATCCCGGCCGACTTCAGCCGCGCCACCAACCCCGCCGACGACACGGGCCGGCCGTTGTTGAGGGCGCGGAACAACGCCCGGTACGTGCCCTGCGCATCGCTGCTCCGTACGGACCGGCCATCGGCCATCGGACGCCTCCTCGCGATCGGCGGAGCGCGGCGCCGGGAGGGCCCCGGCGCCTGCCGTCCCGAAGGCTTCCCGTCGACCGGCGCCTCCACCGCGCACCGGGACGGCCGCTTCCGGCCGTCGGGCGGGTGTCCCGTCCCAGGCGGCGACCAGGCCGGCCGCGTACCCGGCGGGCAACGCCGCGGGCCGGTGCGGCTCCCGCGCCCGACCCCGTGAGGCTGCTGCTCGCCGGCTACTTCGTGGCGATCCCCGAGCCGGTACTACCGGCCCGCGGCCGGTCCAGCAGGGGCAGTGACTCGCCGGCGCGGCGCGGGCGGCGCTCGGCGAGCCAGAAGAGGTAGCCGCGCAGGTACTCCTCCAGACCGCGGTCGAGGTGGGCGATGTAGTCGCGCAGGCCCTGGGCGGCGTCCCGGTAGTGCTCGCGGTGCTGACCGCCGGCACGCGACCAGCGGTCGGACACCTCGACGGCCCACTCGCGCACCCGGCCCCGCTCCTGCCACCACTCGCGCACCGCCGGGACGGTCCAGTGGTCGTCACCGTCCATCGCGAAGCCGCCGTGGCCGAAGAGGCAGCCGCTCACCAGGTCATGGGTCTGCGCGGGGCCGACCGGTTGGCGATAGACGAACTCCCTGCCGTCCAGCGGTCCGTGGTCGTCGTCGTAGGCGATGTGGAAGGCCGCGTCGTGTCGGCCCATCTGCATGCTGTCGGTGTCGGCGCCGTAGAACGGGCCCGGGACGTTGCGCCAGTTGCGCTCGTCCCAGAGGCCGCCGAACTGGTCCAGGTGCGGCTGCTCGGCGAGCAACCGCCGGGCGGTGGGCAGCGGGTCCCAGTAGTCGCCGGGCCCGTCGTGATTCCCGTGGTCCACCGGGGGACTCCTTCTGTGGTGCCGGTCGGCGGCTCGGGACCGGTGGCGGGTCGACGACCCGCCAAGAGGGGTCACCCCTGAGCGGTGATGCCCAGGGAGCGGATGAGCTGGGTCAGTTCCTCGCGGAAGAGCTTCTCCGGGCTGAGGGTCTGGGTCCGCAGGTGGCCGTAGATCTCCAGCGACACCAGGCCGTGCAGGTGGCTCCAGATGCGCAGGGCGAGGGCGACGCCGGCTGGGGGCAGGTCCGGGAAGGCCGGGCGGACCTTGTCCAGCAGGCCGGGATCGAAGTCGGCCCACTCGAAGTCGCCGTCGGCGTACCGGGGTTCGGCGTAGGGCCAGGCCTCGGCCGCGAGCGCGGTGATGCCGGTGCAGGCCCGGTGGGCGGCGTCCGGGGCGGCTCCGCCCGCGGGGGGCCGGTATCCGGGCACGGGGTCGCCGTAGACGAGGCGGAAGCCTTCGGGGTTGGCCAGCGCCCAGTTCCTGAAGGCGCCGGCCCAGGCCCGGATCCGGGCGGCCGGGTCCAGGGCGGGCGCGGCCTCCCAGGCGGCTTCCACGGCGTCGGCCAGTGAGGTGTAGACGGTGTCGATCAGGGTGGTGACCAGGTCGTCGCGGGTGGCGAAGTAGCCGTAGATGGCGTTGGCCGTCATGCCCATCTCGCGGGCGATGGCCCGCAGGGTGATCGCGTCGGGGCCGCCCGAAGCCATCAGCTCCAGCGCGACCTTCTTGATCTCGGCGGTCGTCTCGGCCCGCAGACGCTCGCGGCGCCCCGTTGTGCTTCCCACGCCGCCACTCTACAGCGCGCCTCTACGGCGTCACCGTGCTGGTTGCCGTATCAAAACTGCACGCCGTATAGTTTTCCTACGCCGTGCACAAGCGGCTCGGCACAATCAGCAGCACGGAACAGGGGAGAGCCATGCACATCGGAGTCATCGGGGCCACGGGCACCATCGGCAGCCGCGTCGTCACCGAGGCCCTCGGCCGGGGGCACCACGTCACCGCGTTCAGCCGGGACGCCGGTCGGATCGAGGAGGGCCGGGAGAACATCGTCTGGAAGAGCGTCGACGTCCTCGACGCGGACAGCATCACGGCGGTCCTGCCCGGCCTGGACGTGCTGATCAGTGGATTCCAGCCGGGCAACGCGGCCAAGGACATCGCGGACACGGTGGCCCGCTCGATCGCCGATCCCACCGTCCACAGCGTTGCCGCGCGGGCGCTCCTGAAGGCGCTGGAGAGCCACCCGAGGACCAGGCTGATCGTGATCGGGGGCGCGGGCAGCCTGGAGATCGAGCCCGGGCTCGCGCTCGCCGATTCCGACGCGCGCATGCACGAAGTCCTGGACGCGCTCGGGCTGCCCAGGGAGTACGCCGCCGCGGCGCGCGGCGCCCGGGACGCCCTGAACGTCCTGCGCACCTCCAACCGGCTGTGGACGTACTTCAGCCCCGCCGAGGACATCGCCCCCGGCGAGCGCACCGGCCGGTTCCGGATCGGCGGCGACCAGCCGGTCGTCGACGCGGAGGGGCGCAGCCGGATCTCCGCGGAGGACGCCGCCGTCGCCCTCGTCGACGAGGCGGAGCTGCCGCGCTTCGTCCAGCGCCGCTTCACCATCGGCTACTGACCCGCGCCGACGGACCGCTCCGTCAGCCACCGGCCGGCGCCGGAGGCGTGGGGTGCGGAGCCGCCGGCGAGCCGGCCCCGGGACGGGCACCGCCCGGGCCCTGGCCCGGCCGGCGCCCGGCCGCTGCCGGGGCCCGGGAAATTCCGGGCGCGCGGCCCCGACCGGTGGCGACAATGGCGGCTCACCCGGGCGTCCCGCCTTCGGCCGCCCGCCGTCGGCGGGAGGTCCGACGGAGTTCGGGGGAAGCATTGGCAAGGCCCGCCGCCCGCGCGGTACCGATCGCGTTGGCGCTGTTCCTGCTCACGGTCGGCTGTTCGGCCGGGTCGCCCCCGGCGGCGCCCGCGCCGACGGACGGTGGCCAGGCGGGCCCCGCCTCGACGTCCCAGTCGGCGTCACCGGCCGCCGCGCCCGTCCGGCAAGCTCTGGAGCCTTTGACCCGCGAGCAGTTGACGGCCGTGCTGCTGCCCGTCGCCGACCTGCCGGCGGGCAGCACGGCCGAGGCCGTCGACAGCACGCCCGCTCCCGGCACGGCCGCGCGCTACGAGGCGGCCGCGCAGCGCCGCCCGGCGTGTGCGCCGATCCTCACGGTCCTGTCCGAACAGCCCGCCGCGTCCGCCCGGAGCCTGTACGTCACCGGGAGCAACGTGCTCGGCAACCGGACCCTGGTGGACGTGGGCGGCTTCCCCGCCGGCCGGGTGTGGGAGCGCTTCGACGCGCTGGCGGCCGCCGTGCACGGCGGCTGCCCCGGCTTCCGGATGGAGAGCGGCATCGGCGCGGCGGAACTGCGGGTCGAGGCGGTGCCCTCCGCCGAGCTGGAGGCACCGGCGGTCGGCTTCCGGGCCCTCTCGCCCACCGGCGCGGTGGCCTCGGCCGGCGGAAGCACCCGGGTCTACCTCTACGTGGCCGTCGGCGACAACCGCATCCTGTTCTCCGTGGTCGACGACACCGCCCACGCACCGGCCCTGCGCGCCGACCTGGTGACCGCCCAGATCCACCGGCTCGTCACGGCGGGAGCGCCCCCGGCTGCGGCGACGGCCCCGCCCGGCTGACGGCCCCGCGCCGGTCCGCGGTCGTGCGCGACGGCTTGCGGATGCGGCCTGCGGATGCGTGCTAGGGTCGCGGTCGCTGACTGGAATGCGCGAAAAACTCGCTCCTGAATGGTGTTTCTGAGCGGCGCCCGTGCGGTGTTCGTTCCTCTTCGAGGAACCCGGTGCTTCCTTCGTGATCGTGAACGAAGGCAGAGGACTGTGCATTTTCCGTATCGTGTGATCATCGTCGGTGCTGGACTGGGCGGGCTCGCGCTCGCCCACGGTCTGCGCGGACAGGGGATCGACGTCGCCGTCTACGAGCGTGACGCCCACCCCGACGCCCGCCCGCAGGGGTACCGCATCCAGCTCGACGAACCCGGCCTGACCGGCCTGCGGCGCTGCCTGCCCGCACCGCTGTTCCGGCTCTGCCTGGCGACCGCCGGTGCGCCGCCCGCGCGGGTCTCGGTCCGCGACCGCCGGCTGGACACCCTGGCGGACCGGCCCGCCGCCCTCGGCTCCGGCGAGGCCGGCGAGCCGGGCCCGTTCGCGTTCGACCGCCCGACCCTGCGTCGGATCATGCTCAGCGGGCTCGCCGACCACGTGCACCACGGTGCGCGGCTGGTGGACTACCGGCACGAGGCGGACGGCGGGGTCACCGCCCGCTTCGCCGACGGCCGCACGGCGACCGCCGACCTGCTGGTCGGCGCGGACGGCGTGAACTCCGCCGTGCGCCCGCTCCTGCTGCCCGGCGCCCGGGTCGAGGACGCCGGCCTGCGGCTGGTCTACGGGCGGATACCGCTCGACGCCACGACCCGGGCGGGCATTCCCGACTGGGTCTTCGACAGCATCTTCACCGTGGTCACCGGCGGCCCGGGCCACCCGCACCTGGGGCTGGGCCCGGTGGAGCTCGCGGCCCGGCCCGATCACGCCGGCCCCGCCCGGATTCCGCCCGTCGCCCTGCCCCCGGTCGGCGACTACGTCGCCTGCATGGTCGGCGCCCCGGTCGACCACCCCGCGATGCCGGCCTTCGAGGACCTGCGTCGGCTCACGCCCCCGGCGCTGCGCCGGCTCGCGACGGACCTGATGGGCGGGGACTGGCACGAGGACGTCCACCGTCTGCTGGGCCTGTGGGACACCGACTCGCTGTTCCCGCTGCGGATCTCCACCGCGGCCCCGGTGCCGGCCTGGGAGCCCGGGCCGGTCACGCTGATCGGCGACGCGATCCACGCGATGAGCCCGGTCCTGGCGATGGGCGCCAACACCGCAATCCGCGACGCCGGCGAACTCACCCGCGCCCTGGGCAGCGTGTCGGGCGCTCCCGACCCCGGCGCCTCGCTGATGGAGGCGGTCCGCGGGTACGAGGCGCGGATGAGGGACTACGCCTTCGCGATCGTGGCTGACTCCCGCCGGACGGGCCGCCGGCGGGTCGGGCAGCGGTAGCCCCGACGGACGGGCCGGCCGCCTCTCGACAACCGGTGCGGGCGGCCCGTCCGTCGGCCGGGTCCGTGCCCGGGGTCAGGGCCAGGACCGTGCGGCGTCACTCCGCTCAGGACCGACCGGGCCCCGCGCCGAGCTGTTCCATGAGGGAGAAGAGGTTCGCCACGCCCCAGTGTTCGGTGATCCTGCCGTCGACCACCCGCATGGCGTCGACGGTCTCGAAGTGGATCTTCCGGCCGGTGGGGGCGACCCCGAGGAACTCGCCTTCGTGGGTGCCGTGGTAGGTCTTGAAGGTGGTGACGAGGTTGCCGTCGGCGGCCTGCCAGTGGATCTCGGGGCGGAAGTCGGGGAACGCCGCTCGCAGGACCCGGTAGAGCTCCAGCGCACCGGCGCGGTCGGGGGTGCGGCCCGGCTGGGGGGTGTGATCGACGAAGTCGTCGGCCCAGAGCTCGTCGAGCAGGGCCCAGTTGCCACCGCCCTGGATCTCCTCGGTGTTGCGCCGGACGACAGCCTTGGCGGCTTCGCTCACATCGTGCTGGTTCATGGGAGACCTCCTGCGGGGGCCGTGCTGCCTGCCCCGTGTTGTCCGGACCGCGCCGCGCCGCCTTCGGGACGAGCGCGACACACTGCTCACCCAACTCGTCGGGTCCGGCCGGGGAAACGCCCCGGTGGCGGCGATTCTCGACGGCCGAGCGAGCCGGTGCGGTCGCCGCGAGTGCCCGACGGATTGATCGAAGCGTCGAAGTTCCCTGCGTTCTTTCCAAGTTGGCCACCCGGACCGGGGTGGCCCGGTAGGAATGGGGGCGTTCGGCCCGCCCTGGCCGGGCTGAGGGGGAAGCGGGTGCGGGGGCATGTCACGCCCTCGACTTCCGCTTGCGCCCTCCGACTGCCGACTCCCGATTCCCGACTCACCGATCAAGGGACACGATGCGTTCGTTCACCAAGACCCTGCCCGTTCTTCTGGCCGGCGCGGCACTGACCGTCACCATGACGGCGCCCGCCGCGTCGGCGTCATCCGGTGTGGCCGGTGCGGTGGCCGCCGACAGACCGCGGGGCCTGGAGGTCGCCGTCCCGGCCTACGTCCTGCCGGGCGACCCCATGCTGACCGGTCTGCCGACCACCCGCCCGGCGCCGTCGATCGTCATCCTCAACCCCTACAACGGCTACGCCCCGTTCGACGCCACCTGGCAGACGCAGGCCGACGCCCTGCGGGCCGGTGTCACCGCGCACGGCGGCCGCACGCGGGTGCTGGGCTACGTCGACACGGCCCACGGCACGCTCGCGCAGGCCGCGGTCCGGGCGACCGTGGACAACTACCTCAAGACCGCCGACCACCGGCTGCACGTCGACGGCATCTTCTTCGACCAGTCCCAACGCGACTGCGGGGCCGGCAACTCCACCCGGGACTACTACGCGGAGCTGCGCGCCTACGTCCAGGAGACCGTCTACGCGATCTCGCCGCAGGCCCAGGACCTGGTCGTGGACAATCCGGGCACCGCGGTCGCGGACTGCTACCTGGAGCCCGGCCACCGCACGGCCGACGTCTTCGTGACCTTCGAGGGCGGCTACGCGGACTACACCGGCGGCTGGCTGGGCGGCAACGTCTTCAACTACACCGCCGGCTACTACTCCGGCGCGACCCTCGACCCGAGCGGCACGGCGTTCTGGCACCTGGTCTACGACACCCCTGACGCAACTGCCATGCGCACCGCCCTGGACACCGCCTTCACCCGTGGCGCCGGCTACGTCTACGCCACCGACGACGGCATGGACATCCCCTGGGACGCCACCCCGGGTTGGGGATTCGCCGCCGAGACCGGCCACGCGGCCACCAAGGGCTGACGCGGCAGGCCGCCGTCCTCAGGCCCGCCCCGGCCCGGGTGTGCGACTCGCGCACTCCCGGGCCGGGGCGGCTCGCGGGGTGCCCGGAGCCACCGGCGACCGGCCGGCGTCCCGCTGCCACCGGCGACCGGCCGCCTACCGGGCGCGGACGCGGTAGGCGGCGACGTACCGGCGCGGGTCGCCCCGCAGGTCGCCCTCCCAGCGGGCGAGGCACTGCTCGGCGAAGGTGCGGCCGGTGGCGAGGATCTCGTCCAGCGGGTCGAGGTGGGCGAGCACCTCGGGGGGTTCGAGTCCGGTCCGGACCCGGGCGGTGAGGCCCGCGCGGGCCAGGCGGAGCAGCTCGGCGGCGAGCTCGCCGACCGGTGAGTCGCCGAGGCGGGCGCGCAGGCCCTCGGACGGGAGTGCGTCCAGGAGGGCCTGGTACTCGCCGGCGGTGTGGTGGCGCAGCAGCTGCCAGGCGGCCTGGCAGGACGGGGGGTGATAGCCGAGCCCGACCCACAGGGCCGGCAGCGCCGGGATGCCGTGGTGGGGCGGTCCGTCGGCGCTGCGCAGTTCGAACGTGCGGCGCACCCGGACGTCCGTCCAGATCTGCGAGAGGTGGGCGGCCCAGTGCGCGGGGGTCGGTGTCGTGCCGTCGTCGAAGCCGCTGGTCAGCAGATCGGCGAACGGCCGGTCCGGGGCGAGCCGGTAGCGGCCGTCCGCCGTCCGGTAGTAGATCATCGGAAGCCGCAGCGCCCAGTCGACGAGGTCGTCGACGCTCACGTCCGGGCGCAGTGCGGGCCGCAGGAGGCCGCACCGCCGCGGGTCCATCCGCAGCCAGTTGTACGAACGGTGTGACAGCATTCCGTTCGAACGGCCTCCGGCGATCGGCGAGTTGACGAGCAGGGCGGCCACCACCGGGGCGGCCGCGACCAGCATCCGGAGTTTGCGGGTGAAGTCCGCGGCCGAGAGGTGGTCCAGGTGCACCTGGGTGGAGAGCGACATCGACATGATCGTGGTGGCCCGCGCGGCCGGCTCGCCGGTGCGGGCGAAGTAGTCCCGCATGACGGCGCCGCGGCTCATCGGGACCCATGAGACGGTGTCCGGGCGTTCGAACGGCAGTTGGGCGCCCGGCAACAGTGCCAGGCCGAACCGGTCGGCCAGCACCGCCAGTCGGCGCAACGCGGTTTCGGCATCGGTCACCGCCCGGCCCAGGCCGACGACCGGGGCGGAGGAGTACTCCAGCTGGCCGCCGTGTTCCAGGCTGAGCTGGCTGCCGTCGGGAAGGGTGACGCCGGTCAGCCGGCCGGTGTCCGTCTGCGGTTCGCCGTCCCACTCGGCGAGCGCCGTCGCCAGGACGGCACGAACGCCGCGCGGGCCCTCGTACCGCGCGGCGCGGCCGGTCTCCGGGTCGACGAGACCGTTCTCGATCTCCAGCCCGACGCGTTCGAGCGGCGCGCCGGTGCGGGCGAAGGGGGTGCGCAGGTCCTCGCGGCCCAGCGCGGGCACGTCGGCGGGACCGGCTGCTCGCGGGCCGGGGCGGCCGGCTGGGGGAGGCTCGGTCATGCCACCCTCGCGGTGGCGGCGACCGCGACCTGGCGCCCGCGGTCGAGCAGCCGACCGACCGCCGCGAGGGCGGACTGCGCGGCGCCCTGGCACCAGGCGTGCGCGCCGGACAGGTGCTCGCCGGCGAAGAAGATCCGCGGATCCCCGAGCGGGTGCGGGTCGCCGAGCACGGCCAGGTGACGCAGGTGCTCACCGGGAGCGAGGTGGGCGAACGCGCCGCCCACGCCGGCCTGTTCGTCCCAGTTCCAGTGCACGATGTCGTCCACGTCGGCGCGGATGCCGGGGTGCAGCTGCTCCAGGCAGTCCAGGACCAGCCGGTCGCGGTCGGCCGGTGCCAGGGCCGTGAAGCGGCGGGCGTTGGCGCCCCAGAGGTAGGCGCCGAGCAGAGCCGAGGGCTCCGCGGAGCGCTGCCGGTCCCGGGCCACCCAGCGCAGGCCGCCGCTGCCGTCGATGCGGTGCGTCACCGCGCGGGCGTTGTCCGAGGGGTACCAGCACTGCTGGATCGGCAGGTCGGTGAAGCTGCCGCCGCCGAAGATCCCGTCCTGCGACTCCCAGCGACGGTGGGTCACGTGCAGCAGGGTCTTGGCGCTGCTGGCGTAGCTGATGCCGCGGACGGCGTGCCGCTGCGGGTTCGGCAGCCCGGGCCGGACGGTGATCCGTTCGAGCACGGGCGCCGGGACGCAGCACACCGCGAAGTCGACGTGGTCGGTGAACGGCCGGCCCAGTCGGGTGCCGTGGACCGTCACGCCCGTCCCGGTGACCGCCAGCTCCTCGACCGGTGTGGACAACCGGAGGGTGCCGGGCGGCAGTTCGCGGACGAAGGCGCGGATCAGGGTGTCCGTTCCGTCGACCAGTTCCAGCTGGCCGGTGTGGAACAGGCCGAAGTAGTCGACCAGCACCTCCAGCAGCGACGACTGCTCGTAGTGGGTCAGCCCGCTGGCGTGCCCGACGAAGTCCCAGGCCTCCTGGGAGAGCTGCTCGCTGACGAACTGCCAGAGCGACACCGAGAGCAGCTTTTCGAGTGCCGGGTCGTCCCAGTGACCGCGCAGCACGCGGAGTTGCCGGGTGACGCCGAGCTGCGCCCAGACCGCGCCGAGCAGGCGGTCGAGCAGGCCGGTCGGCGACTGCTGTTCACCGGGGCGCAGCGCGAACGCGGGGAAGAGCGCGTGGGCGTCGCGCACCCTGGCCCGGCGGCCGCGCAGGTGGTAGAGGGCGGCCGGGTTGTGGTTGACGAACGGCCGGGTGGCGAGGCCGAATTGCCGGACGTAGTGCAGCACGCAGTGGTGGTTGCCCGGAATGCGCATCGCGCCGAGGTCCGCGTGCGTGCCGTCCCAGAACCGGTGGGTCCGGACGCGGCCGCCCGGTCGGCTGGCGCGTTCGTACAGGGCGACGTCGAAACCGCGGCTGTGCAGCTCGTACGCGCAGACCAGGCCCGCCACGCCGGCGCCGATCACGGCGACCCGGTGGCGGGCGTGGGCGGTCCGGCCCAGCAGGTGGTGCGGATACGCGAAGCTCTCGTCGAACATCGGTACCCCTCCGGTAGAGCGGCGTGCTGGCGGTCATGCCCCAGCCTCGGACAGGCTGCCGGTACCGGCCACCCGGAACGCTCACGCGCTGTGACGGCCCGGCCCGGTATCCGCCGCCGTGCCCCGGCCGGCGGCGATCCCGAGGCCCACCGGGGCGCGGCGGCGGTCGGCCGTTCGAGGGACGGTGCCACGCGCTGAGGGGGCTCCACCGGTCGGCGAAGCGGCTCCTTCGTGTACCGAAGGCGGATCGAAGGCGCGATGCTCCGTCCACGCCGTCGTGGCCGTCCTTGCCGTCAGCGCTTGCTCACCGTCCGCCGGCACACCCTCGGCGGATCCCCCTGGACCGCCGAGTCGGTACCGGGCTTCGGGCGTCTACCCCGCGAAACCGGCCCTCGCCGACCGAGGTGGGTCGACATCCCGTCAGTTCCCCGTCACCAGGAGGGCGCCGCCCGCCACGAGACCTCCGCTGCGGATCGCGGCCCTCGGCACGGCCGGGCCGCGACCGAACAGGTGAAGGAGCGCCCCGTCCGGTGCGGGGACACCGCATTGTGCCGGCCCGCCGTGCTACCGGTTGCTCCGATGCCGTCGACGCACGCGGCGGCCCCTCGGACATGATCGGAGAAACAGCGCAATGCCATCGAAGAACGGTCTGCTGGCTCGCATCGAAGCCCGGCCGGAGCATGCGGACGAGGTCGCGGCACTGTTGCGCGGGGCGCTCGACGCGGCCCGGGCCGAGGAGCAGACACTGACCTGGTTCGCCTTCAGGGAGAGCCCCACGGTGTTCGGGATCTTCGACACCTTCGCCGACGAGGCCGGGCGGGCCGCGCACCTGGAGGGCCCGATCGCCGCCGCGCTGATGGAGGTCGCCCCGAGGCTGCTGGCGACCGAGCCGAGCATCCGCGCCGTCGACATCCTGGCCGCCAAGCCTTCCTGAACCGCCGACGACCCCGGCGCCGGCAGCGTGAGGAGGGGGCGCGGCCCCCCGGCTGCCTCGGTCTCGCCGTGGCGGTCCAGGAACTGCGGGCCCGGGGCGCCGGCCTGCGCTTCGAGGGCGTCGACGACGGCCGGGATGCTCTCCCGGCGGTCGAGTGGCGCGTCGGGGCCGCCGGGCCGGGTCCGGTTGTGACCGGGGGCGATGAGCAGCTCGGTCCGTCCGTCTCCGGCGTGGCGGGTGGTGTAGCTGCGCACCGGCCGGTTCAGCGCGGCCGCAGTCCGTCGAAGATCACCTCGAAGATCCGCTCCCGGGCTGCCGGGTCCGCCGTGAGGTGCTCCGTCATCGTGCTGGTGCCGGCCAGCAGGGCGACCAGTTCCGGTAGGCCCAGCTCCGGGCGGACCGCCCCGACCTCTTGTGCCCTCGCCAGCAGTCCGGCCAGCTGCTCCCTGATCACCGTGTTCGACTCCTGCAGGGCCGCGTGTGCATCCATGCCGGCCCCGGCGAGTGCCCGGGTGAAGTCGCTCTTGCCCGCTGACCGGTCGATCACCAGTCGGAAGGAGGCGAAGAAGGCCTCGGCCGGATCGGCCTCGGCGGCCAGCTGCGCGGTCCGGGCGGCGATCTCCTCCAGTCTGCGCACCATCACCGCCTCCAGCAGTGCTTCCTTGGTGGGGAAGTGCCGGAAGAGCGTGCCGACCCCGACCCCGGCGGCCCGGGCGATCTCCTCCGTGGGTACGCCGACGCCACGGGTGGTGAACACCTCCGTGGCGGTGTCCAGGAGCCTGGCCCGGTTGCGGGCCGCGTCCGCCCGCAGCGGGCGTTCCTGAGCGCCGCTCATGTCTTCCACTCCTCAGCTTCTCCGAGGGCTTCTCCGAAGCCTGCTCCGACGGCACGGCCGCCGCCCTGGACAAGCGGAGTCGCCAGTCCGTATCGTCGGTAACCTGAGTCGCCAGTCCGATTGTAGCGACGGTCACCGATGGAGGTTGATCATGTCCGAAACGCTGTCACCGCGCGAGGTCTTCCAGCGGCTGCTCCAGGGCATCACCGCAGGGCGGTACTCGGAGCTGGCCGAGCTCTACGCCGAGGACGCCGCAGTGGAGACCGTCTTCGAGCCGGTCGGGCCGCGCCGCATCGAAGGGCGGGCGGCACTCAAGGAGCGGTTCGCGGCCGTCGCCGCGCATTCGCCCGTGGAACTGACCGCGACGAACGTGGTGGTCCGGCAGACCGACGACCCGGAGGTGATCGTCGCCGAATGGGACTACCAGGTGCACCACCGCGTGAGCGGGCGGAACTTCGAGACCGCCAACATCCAGGTGCTGCGGGTCCGCGACGGCCTGATCGTCAGTAGCAGGGACTTCCACGACCACCTCGCCCTCATCGTGGCCGGCGGTGATCTGCCGCAGCTGGTGGCGGCGCTGGACCGCCCGTAGCGCGACCGCAGGGCTGCGGTCGCCGGCGATCGCGTCGCGCGGGGTGCGGCCACGGTGGCGCTCCGGGCCGGGCGGCCCCTGGAAGATCTCGTTGATCGACTCGATGACCTGCCGCAGCGGTGCGGACGGCCGGCCCGGCTTCGTACGCGCGGGCCGGACGCAGCAGCCGGACGCCCGAAGGGCAGAATTGCCCCGTGATCGAAGAACACCTCACCGTCGCGGGCGAACCGCTCGCCGAACTGGCCCACCGGCTCGGCGGTGCGGGGACCGGGGGTTGGAGCGAGGACGGTGCCCGGGCACTCGTCCAGGAGCTGGGTCTGCGCTGGGAGCACGTCACCGACCCGGCGTCACCGGGTGGACCGAGGCTTCGGGCGGTCGGGCCGTCCGAACGCCGGTACGTCGACGACGAGGCGTATCTGGAGCTGGCCGTGACGGTGGCGGGTGCCGGGCCCGACGCGGCCCCGGCGTGCCGGCGGGGCGTGCGTTGGCCGAGATGGTCGTGGCGACGGCGCGGGCCCAGGGAGTGGCCTCGGTCGACGACCTGCTGCTCGGAGGCGAGGCGGGGGACATCGGCGCCTACGCGGTGACGTTCTACGGCCTCGGCCTGGCCACGGTCTGATCGGGCCCACGGTCGGATCGGTCCGCTGTTCGACCGGGCCGCGCCCTGGGTCCGTGCCCGGGTCACTGTGGTCGGACGGGGCGCAGGGCGGCGGCGCGCCGGATGAGGTGCTCCGCGGCCGGGCGCTGCCGGTGGGGGAGCAGGAGACCGGGCAGCCGCGCCCTGGCGGCGTGGACCCGGCGCGAGGACAGCAGCGGGTAGAGGTCGAGGAACTCGTGCCAGGCGGCACACGCGTTCTCGACGTGTCCGGCGGCCAACTGTCGTTCGGCCAGCCGGCTGAGGACGATGGCACGGGAGCGGGCCTCGGCCCGGGGCCGGCGGGCGGTGGACGCCTCCAGGGAGCTGATCGCCCCGGCGAGGTCGCCGAGTTCGGCCCTCACCAGGGCGCGCTGGTGGTCCCAGGACGACCGGTGGTAGTCGCCGATCGGCGGCGGTGGACCGACGATGCGGGGGAGCAGGTCGCGCGCGTCGTCGAGATGGCGCAGGGCGGCCGTCCCGTTGCCCGCTGCGGCTTCGGCGAGGGCGAGTTGACCCAGGACCGAGGCGCGCAACCGGGGCGGGGCCGCGTCGAGGGGGCAGTCGGCGGCGGCCCGGGCGAGCCGGAGGCTCTGGCGGGGGCGGCCGAGTTCGTAGGCCTGGGCGCTCATGGCCCGCAGCGCCATCGCCTGGGCGGCGGGGTCGCCCGCGCGGTGGGCGAGGGCGAGGCTGATCCGGTAGTACCATCCCGCCAGGCCGTTGAGTTCGTCGTCGACGTGCATGAACGCGCACAGGTAGCTGAGCCGGGCGGCGTCGCCCAGGAGCCGCGCGTGCCGGACGGGTCCGTAGGGGCGCCCGAGCATGGGCGCCACCAGGGTGGCGAGCAGCGAGGCGAGTGCGGTGCGGGCCTGGCCGCCGCCCTGGGCGCGGTCGACGGTGGCGAAGACGGTCAGCACCTGCCTGAGCACGTCCGGTTCGGCGTCCGTCGGGCCGGTCTCCCCTCCGGGGTGGCCGAAGTGGTCCGCCGGCCGGTCGGTCCTCCGGTCGCCGACCACCGACCCGCCGTCCGTCGGCCGGACGAGTGTCGTGACGTACTCCTCGGCCGACAGCGGGCGGTAGGCGAGGAGCCCGCCGTGCCGGTCCGGGACGCTTGCCGCCGCGGCGAGGCGGCGGAGCGCGTCCCGGTCGGAGACCGCCACCGCGGCGTCCGGCCGGGGCGAGGCGAACCCCGCGTCCGCCAGGGTGACGGTACGCCCGAGGCGCCGGGTCAGTGCGGCGCAGACGAAGTGCGCGGCGGGCCGGCGGGGCTCCGCGCCGGTGATCCACTGGTGGACGGAGGCTCTCCGGTAGGCCAGGCTCATGCCGGCCTCGGCGGCGGACCGGTTGACGGCGCGGGCCAGCTCCTCGCCGGTCCAGCGGGCCTCTCCGAGGAGTTCCCTGAGACGGGTGTTGGGGATACGGCGGCCGGTCATGTCTCCCCCTGGGAGGCCGGGGCACGGGGCTCCCGTGTCCGGGCGGGCCCCTGCATGCACTGCCCATGCTAGCCAGGAGGACGTCGGATTTTCCTGCGGACAAGGAGAATTGACGGAGCGTAAGTCTTGACAGGCCGGGGGTCGGCGCGGTGCGACGCGACCGGCGAACGGCCTCACCATCGGTGGTGTCGGCGGTTCCCTCCCGGAGCGCCCCGATGTCGAGGCGGCGCCCGTGATCACCGGCCCGAACGGCCCCACCAGCACCCGTGGGGTGGTCCACATGTTCCCCGGCCAGGGGGACTTCAGCCTGACCCCGCTGCTGCGGGTCCTTCCCCGGGTCCCGTCGCTGGCGCGGGCGCTGGCGGAGGTGTTCGGCGAAGCCGACACGGTCGCCGCCGAGTTCGGCGTCGCGCCGATCGGCCCGCGATTGGCGGCGCCACCGGCGCTCGGGACGGGTGGGTCGGCGCTCGGGGCGGTCGGGCCGGTGCTCAGCACGAGCGGGCTGGCCGGCGAGTCGCCCGGAACCGTCCAACTCGCCCTGTTCGGCGTCTCGGTGGCGGTCCACCGCGCCCTCGAAGCCGACGGCCTCCGGGCGGACCGCATCCTCGCGGTCAGCTTCGGCGAGATCCCCGCACTCACCGCGGCGGGCTGCTGCCCTATCGCCGACGGCGCCCGACTGGCCTGCCGGCTCGGACAGTTGCTGACGGGCGCCGGAGGCGGCATGACGCTGGTGGGCGCGGCGGAGCGCCGGGCCCGTCGGCTGCTGGCGGAGGCCGGGCCCGGAGCCGGCTCGGTCGTGGTGGCGTGTGTCAACCACGGTGCGGAGACGGTGCTCTCCGGCAGTTTGGCCGGCCTCGCCGAGGTCGAGTCGCTGGCCGGGCGTCAGGGCGTCGCCGTCCAGCGCCTGCGGCTGCCGTTCATGAGCCACCACCCGGCCCTCGCCCGTGAGGCCGGTGCCTTCGCACACTACGCCCGGAGGTTGCGCCTCGAACCGCCGCGCCGGCCGGTCTACTCGGTGGTCGCCGGGCGGTCCTATCAGCGGGACACGGATCTGCCGCGGGCGCTGTCCGCCTGTCTGGTCCGCGCCTTCTCGCTCCCCGCGGTGCTCGGCCCGGCGCTGGCCGGAGCCTCGCTGGTCGTCGAGGCGGGAACCGGCCGGACGCTGACCACCAGCGTGCGGCTGGCCACCCCGCACATCGGCGCCCTGGCCCCGGTCTTCGACGGCGAGTGGCCCGTCCCGCTGCCACGGCCCCGACCGCCTTGCGACCCGCCGGGCAGGGAGGACACCCGTCCCCGCCGCACCGTGACCGACGCCCGCCGGAGCACCACAGGAGAGAGGGACTCGTGAACACCGGACACCGGGATCAGCACCGACCGGGCGCCGCGGACGTCGTGGCGCGCCTGACGACACTCCTGCCACCCGGACGGGCGGGCGAACTCGGCAAGCTCCTGGCGGAGGACCGGACACCGGACGCCCGGACACCGGAGGACCAGCCGTCCGACGGCCCGGCCGCCCTGCGCGCCGACACCCGTGCCCACGAACGGCTGATCCGGCTGGCGGCCGTGCTGCCCCCCGCCGCCGACGTGGTCACCGACGCCGAACTCCTGGCCGCCCTCGGCGAGGCGACGGCCGTCGCCGATCCGCCGCTCTACCAGACCTTCCTCTCCCACTACACGCTGTGCGTGGGATCGCTGGTACTCCTCGGCGGCGGGCGTGCGGACCCGTCCGGGGGCCTGGCGCACGCCCGGACCAAGGGTTCCTTCATGGTCACCGAGATCGGTGAGGCCGGCAGCCACCTCGGCATCCGCACCGAGGCGCACTTCGACGCCGCGCGCCGAGAGTTCGTCCTGCGCACCCCCGACGACCGGGCCGCGAAGTTCTCCTCGGTGGCCGCGCCGGGGCTGCCCCAGCAGGCGGTGGTCTGCGCCAGGCTGGTGGTGAACGGGCGGGACGGCGGGGTGTTCTCCTTCCTGGTCGACATCACCGATGCCGAGGGCCGCCCCGCGCCGGGCGTCTCGATCTCGGACCCGATCGCCGTGGAGGCCCTCCCCCTGCCCTACGGCCTCGTGCGCTTCCACGGCGCGCGCGTGGGCCACGACCGCTGGCTCGCGGACGGATCCACGATCGACGCCTCGGGGGTGCTGCACGACCCGCAGCCGCGCCCCGACGCCCGCCTGCAGCGGACCCTGAGCTGCGGTCAGGGCCTGTGGGCCACCCTGCCCTCGGCCATGGCGGGTCTGGCGGGCCGCAGCGCGGCCATGGCCTGGCGGTTCAGCGCCGGCCGGCGCAGTCACGGCCGGCTGGCCCCGGGACGCTCCCTCCTGGAGTACCGCACCCAGCAGCACGCCGTCGTCGGCGCACTGGCCGAGGCCTACTCCCTGCGCCGTACCGCACGGGCTGCCCTTTCCGCGTGGGCGGCCGTGCGCACCGCCGGGCCGGCCGCCGGAGCGGACGCGGCGATGACCTTCTCGCCGTGGGCGGGCGTCGATCGGGCGCTCGCCCTCTACAAGGCGCACAGCACGCGGGCCGTCGCCGAGCTGATCGACGGCCTGCAGCACCGCTGCGGCGTGTCCGGCTTCTTCGACGGCAACCGGTTCGCCGGCTACCTCGGGTTCGCCCGGGCCTTCGACAACGCGGGCGGCGACAACACCCTCATCCTGCTGGACGCCGGGCGCGCCCTGGTCGAGGAGCGGACCGGTCGGGGCGCACCGACGGCCGGTCCGTACGGCGCACCGGCCGGTCCGACCGACGCCGCGTGGGGCCGACCGACCGGCCCGTACGGCGCACCGGCCGGTCCGACCGACGCCGCGTGGTGGCCGGCCGTCGTCGCCGCGCTGCGGGACCGCCTCGCCGACGACCTCGCGGCGGCGCTCGCGGCCGGCGTCGCGGCCGGGCACCGCGCGCTGGACCTGTGGAATCCGCTCCTGGCGGATGCCCTGGTGCTGGGAGAAGTCCAGGCCTGCGGGCTGGCGGCCGCCGCCGCGACGGGCCCGGACGGACCGGAGTGGCCCGTGCCCCAGGCCGACGACCTCGCGGCCCTGGCGGGACTGCGCCGGGCCCGGCGGCTGGCCGGGCCGCTGCTGGCGACCGGTGTGCTCGAACCCGCAGCCGTGCGTGCCTTCCCGGCCGCCATGGACACGCTGTGCGACCGGTTGCTACCGGCCCTTGCGGACATCGTTGCCGCCCTCGACCCCGGCGCGGCCCTCGCCCCCTCCGCGCTGGACGGGCCCGACTACCCCGCCGAACTGCTCGGGGCCCTCGGCACCCCTCCCACGGCACCCCTCCCGCAGCCCGAGACCTGACCAGGAGCACAGCGTGAACCAGAGCACCGCGCCCGCGATCGGCATCCTGGGGATGGGCACCTACCTGCCCGCGCAGGTGCGCGGAAACACCGAGGTCGGCCGCCTCGCCGGCGTCTCGGCCGCGTGGATCGTCGAGCGCACCGGCGTGGTCGAACGGCATGTGGCGGCCGGCGGCGAGGCCGCCTCCGACCTCGCGGCCGCGGCCGTGCTCGCCGCCTGCGAGGCCGCCGGCATCCCGCCGGAGCGGCTCGACCTCCTCGTCCTGGCCACCTCCACCCCCGACGAGCTCGGACCGGCCACCGCCTGCCGCGTCCAGGCCCTGACCGGCGCCGCGAACGCCGTGGCACTGGACGTCAGTGCGGCCTGCTCGGGCTGGCTGTTCGCGGCCAAGGTCGCCCACGGCTGGCTCTCCACGACCCCGGGCAGCCGGTACGCGGCGGTCGTCGGCGTCGAGGCCTACTCGAAGTTCGTCGACCCCGCCCACCGGGGCACCGCCGTGCTCTTCGCGGACGGCGCGGCCGCCGCCGTGCTGGGCCCGGTGCCCGGGGAGGCGGGCTTTCGGGGCTTCCGGCTCGGCTCGGACGGCCGGGGAGCGCACCATGTGCTCATCCCCGGCGGAGGCAGCCGGATCCCCGCGAGCGCCCGGACCCTCGCCGCGGGCCTGCACCACATCCACATGGACGGCCGGGCCGTGCGGGACTTCATCACCGAGGTCTTCCCGCGCATGGTCGAGGAGACCCTCGCCGAGCACGGCCTCGACCTCGACGACATCGACGCCTTCCTCACCCACCAGCCCAACCCGCTGCTCCTGCGCACCGTCGCGACCGCTGTCGGCATCCCGCCCGAGCGACTCCACATCACCGGCGACCGCACCGGCAACATCGGCGCGGCCTCCGCCCCGTTCGCGCTGGCCGACGCCGCGTCCCGGGGTCTGCTGCCCGACCGCGCCCGCCTGCTCGTCTGCGTGCTCGGCGCCGGCCTCACCTGGGGCAGCGCCCTGCTCACCTGGACCGGTGCGCCCGCCCGGCACGCCACCGCGTCCACCCCACCCACCGGACCCGCCGTCCCCACCGCACCCACCGCGTCCTGATGCGTCAGCAGCAGAGGAGCTCCCCCATGACCGTCCTCGACCACTTCCGCCTCGACGGCCGACGCGCGCTGGTGACCGGCGCCTCCCGCGGCATCGGCCAGGCCGTCGCCGTCGCGCTCGCCCAGGCCGGAGCGCGGCTCGCCCTGTCCGCCCGCACCGCCGCCGGGCTGAAGCACACCGCCGACCTGGTCGCCGAGCACACCGGCAGCCCCGCCCTCGTGCCGGGCGACCTCGCCGACTCGCGCCAGGCGGTGCTCGTCGACCGCGCCGCCGAGGCCCTGGGCGGGCTCGACATCGTCGTCCACAACGCCGGGATCCTGCCCGCCGAGCCCGACGGCAGCGCGCTCCTCGCGCCGTTGCAGCACCTCCCGCAGCCGGTCTGGGACGAGGTGGTCGCGGTCAACCTCAACGCCACCGCGGCGATCTGCCGGCACGCCCACCCGTACCTGGCCCGGTCCGACGGCGCCAGTCTCGTCCTGATGTCCTCCGTGGCCGGCCTGGTGGGGACGCCGTTGATGGAGGTCTACGCCGCCACCAAGGCCGCCCAGGTGTCGCTCGCCCGCAGCCTCGCCGTCGGGTGGGCCCGCGCCGGCATCAGGGTCAACGCCCTGTGTCCGGGCTGGGTCCGCACCGACATGACGGCCGCCGTCCACACCGACGCCGCGCTCAGCGACTGGCTGCTCGCCCACGTGCCCCTGGGGCGGTGGGCCGAACCGGAGGAGGTCGCCACGGCCGCGCTCTTCCTGGCCTCGCCCGCCTCCGGTTTCCTCACCGGACAGGCCGTCGCCCTGGACGGGGGCCTGTCGGTGCCCGACGGCGGTCTGGCGGGCATCCCCAAGCCGCGCTCCCCGTTCCTCGCGCCATGACCTCCCCGGGCGGGCCCGCGGCCGGCCGGCCCGCGGCGGTGATCGCCGGGGTCGGGGCCAGCCTCCCGCCCCTGGTGGTGACCAACCGTCAGGTCATCGAGCGGGGCGGCCTGGACACCACCGCCGAGTGGATCGCCAGCCGCACCGGGATCCACCGCCGGCGGCTGGCCGCCTTCGACGTCAGCACCGGCGACCTGGCCACCGCCGCCGCCCGCGCCGCGCTCGACTCCGCCGCGCTCGACCCCGCCGGTCCGCGGCCGGACCTCCTCCTGCTCGCCACGACCACGCCGGACCGCCCCTGCCCGGCCACCGCGCCGGAGGTCGCGCACCGCCTCGGCCTGGGGCCCGTCCCCGCCTTCGACCTCGCGGCCGTCTGCTCCGGCTTCCTCTACGCCCTGACCACGGCCGCCGCCCTGCTCCGCAGCGGGACCTGCCGGGCACCCCTGGTGGTCGCGGCGGAGAAGTACTCGGCGATCATCGACCCGCTCGACCGCGACACCGCACCGCTCTTCGGCGACGCGGCGGCCGCCGTGCTGCTCCGCCGCGGCGACCCCACCGAGCCCGGCGCCCTGCTGGAGACCGACTGGGGGAGCGACGGCGCCGGGAGCGACCTGATCACCGTCGCCGGCGGCGGGACGCGGCTGCCCGGCTCCGGCGGCCTGCGGCGCGAGGAGCGCTACTTCCGGATGCGCGGCCGACCGGTCTACGCGCACGCCGTGCGCCGGATGGCCGCCTCCGCCGCCACCGTGCTGGCCACGACCGGCTGGCACCCGGGCGACGTCCGGGCCTTCATCGGCCACCAGGCCAACCAGCGCATCCTGGACGCCGTCGCCGACCGGCTCGGCATCGCACCGCAGCACCGCTTCGGCAACATCCGCGAGGTCGGCAACACGGCCGGCGCGTCCGTTCCGCTCGCCCTGGCGGACGCCGCTGCCCGGGGCGTCTGCCCGCCGGGCGCCCCGACCCTGCTCACCGCCTTCGGCGGCGGCCTCACCTGGGCCTCCGCGACGCTGCTCTGGCCCGACGTCACCGTGCGCACGGCCGCTCCGCAGGCCCGCCCGCACCACCTCGACCCCAAGGAGGTCGGCACCCCGTGAACCCCGTACGCGAACACCTGGTCGCCCTGCTCGCCGGACAGTTCGAGGTCCCGAGGGAGACGATCGACGACGACGCCGCGCTCGGCGACCTGGACCTCGACTCGCTCGCCCGCGTCGAACTGGTCGTCAGCCTGCAGGAGCACTGGGGCATCGGCCTCGACGACGACCGCGACTCCGCGGCCGAGGTCACGGTGGGCCGGCTCGTCGACCGCGTCCACGCCCTGATCGCCGAGGCCACCGGGCAGCCCGGGGCGCCGGAATGAGCGCGGCGCGCCCGCCGCTCGCGGTCACCGGGATCGGCCTGGTCACCCCGGCCGGTCCCGGGACCGGCCCGACCTGGCAGGGCGTCCTCGACGCCCGCGCCACGGCGGCGATCGATCCGGAGCTCGCGGGACTGCCGGTCGGCATCTCCTGCCGGGTGCCCCGGTTCGACGCCAGGGCGCTGATCGGCGGCCGCCACTCCTGGCGGCTGGACCGTGCGACCCACTTCGCCCTGGTCGCCGCGCGGGAGGCCGTCGCCGACGCCGGACTGCGACCCGCCGAGTGGGACGGCGCCCGGGTCGCCGTGGTCCTCGGGTCGGCCGCCGGAGGCGTGGGCAGTTACGAGCAGGCGGCGCAGCGGTTCGCCGTCAGGGGAGCGGCCGCGGTGTCCGCGCTGGCGCTGCCCGCCTTCCTGCCGAACATGGCGGCGGGTCAGCTCGCCATCGACCTGGGTGCCACCGGCCCCGTGCTGCACACCGCGACCGCCTGCGCGTCCGGCGCGGCCGCCCTCCACACCGCCGCCCTGCTGCTGCACGCCGGGGCCTGTGACATCGCCCTCGCCGGTGGCACCGATGCCATGATCACCCCGGTCTGCGTCGCCGCGTTCGCCCGGATGGGGGCGCTCTCGCGCCATGGCGATCCCGCGTACGCTTCGCGCCCCTTCGACGGGCGCCGCGACGGCTTCGTCCTCGGAGAGGGGGCCGGTTTCACCGTCCTGGAGCGTCACGCGGACGCGGTGTGCCGGCGGGTGCCGATCCGGGCCCTGCTGGTCGGCGTCGGGTCGGCGGCCGACGCGCACCACCCCGTGGCCCCGCATCCGCAGGCCCGCGGTCTGGAGGCGGCCGTCCGGCAGGCCCTGGCCGAAGCCGGCGCCGGCGTGGCGGACGTCGACCACGTCAACGCGCACGGCACCGGCACCCGGCTCAACGACAGGGCCGAGGCGGGCATGATCGAGCGACTGTTCGCCCACCGCCCGCCGTCCGTCACCTCCGCCAAGGGGGCACTGGGCCACACCATGGGCGCGGCCGGAGCCGTCGAGGCGGCCCTGACCGTGCTGACCGTCCAGCACCGGACGGTGCCCGCCACCGCGGGCTTCGCGGAGCCCGACCGGGACACCGGCCGGATCGACCTCGTCCACGGCGGGCCCCGGCGGCAGCGGGTGCGGCTCGCGCTCAGCACCTCGGCCGGGTTCGGAGGGCACAACACCGCACTGGCGTTCGCGCCGGGCGGTTAGCGCCCACGGGCCGCCGCGCCGGCACGACTGCCGGCCGGAGGCGAGGCCACGAAGCTCGGGTGCCCGGGGCCGCCCCGCCTGTCCGGCGCAGACCAGCGCGCGGGTGACCGTCCGGGATGGTCGACTGGGCCGCACACGGTAAACCTCTTCGTAGTGGAGCCCACCATGGCGATCCTCGTGATGTTCGAACTGCCCGGCATGACCCAGGCCGCCTACGAGCGGACCACCGTCATGGTGAGCGGGGGTTCCGGCGGGCTCAACAGCCCCGCCGACTGGCCCGTGCCCGGACTCATCTCGCACACCGCCGCGCCCACCCCCGACGGGTGGTTCGTCGCCGACGTCTGGGAGTCCGCGGAGGCGTTCGAGCGGTTCGGCGAGGTGATCAGGCCGATCCTGCGCGAGGTCGGCGCTCCGGACGTGCAGCCGAAGGTCTACCCGGTGTTCAACGTGGTGACCGGGTAACCCCCTTCGCCCGCCCGGGGTGCGCCGGTCGTAGGGGGCGACCGGCGCGGTGGGGTGCTGCGGCGCCACCCGGTCGGCCGAGCGCACGGAGCCCGCCGAACTCCGGGGCGCCGTGCGCGCGCCGCCTTGAGCGTTCCCATTCAAGTCACCATGGGTAGCAGATCAATCACCATGCGTAGCGAGTCGGTGACGGTCCTGCCCCGCCTCGACGCGGCCACACCCCGCCGCCGGCACCCGGTACGGCGCGCGGCACGACGGTGAGGAGCGGCGGTGTCGAAGCAACGTCACCCCAGCGGTCGGCCCGGCGTCGGTGACGACGGGCCGGCCCCGGGCGCGATCCCCGGCCCGCACCGCGCCGCGCCGGGCGGATCCCGGCCCGAGGGCGCCAGCGGCGGGCTGGTCGCCCCCCGGCCGCCGGCCGAGGGGGAGAGCGTCCCCGCTCCCGGTCGCGCCGGCCGCGGAGCCACCCCCTGGCCGGACCGGATGCGCCCGTTGGTGCGTACGCCGATGGCCGAACGCCCGGTCCTCGCCGGCGCCGAGCCGCAGCAGCGGCCCGGGCCGGCCGAGGCGTCGCGCGTCCTGGACCTCGCCCTGCGCGTGGGTGAGTCGCTGCTCGCCAGCGGTGAGTCCGCCGAGGACGTGGAGGGCGCGATGCTGGGCGTCGCCCATGCCTACCGCGTGTACCCCTGCGAGCCGCAAGTGACGTTCACCCTGGTGGCGATCTCCTACCAGCCGACGCCGGACGATGCTCCCCTGACGGCGGAACGGGCGGTCCGCCGCCCCGCCAGCGACTACACCCGGCTCGCCGCCGTCTTCCGCCTGGTCTCGGCCATCACGGCCGGCGAGGTGGCGGCCGAGGACGCCTGCCGCCGGCTGGCCGCCCTGACCGCGCGCCGGCGGCCCCCGTACCCCGGGTGGTTCCTCGTCCTCGCCTCCGGGCTGCTGGCCGGCTCGGCGACCCTGCTGGTCGGCGGCCGGTCCGACGGCCGGGCCTGGCTGGTCTTCGCGTCCGCCTTCGTCGCAGCCCTGACGGGAGAGCGGTTGGCCGCCCTCGTCGCCCGCCACGACCTGCCCGAGTTCTACTGCTTCGTGATCGCCGCGACACCCGCCGCCGCGATCGGCAGCCTGCTCTCGCTCAACGGGCTCCACCTGCGCGGCTCCGTGGTCATCACCGGCGGGCTGTTCGCCCTGCTGCCCGGGCGCCCCCTGGTGGCCGCGGCACAGGACGGCCTGACCGGCTTCTACCTCACCGCGGCCGCCCGCCTCGTCGAAGTGCTGTACCTGATGGCCGGCATCGTGATCGGCGTCATGACGGTGCTGTACCTGGGCGTCAGCAACGACGCGGACCTGACCCCCGACGCGACGCCGGGCAGCACGGTGAACCCGCCGCTGCAACTGGCGGCCGCGATGCTGCTGGCCCTGGCCTTCGCGGTACTGCTGCGCACCGACCGGGCCACCCTGACGCTGGTCGCCCTCAACAGCGCCGTCGGCTGGACGACCTACGCCGTCCTCGCCGAAGCCGGCGTCGAGCCGATCCTGGCCACCGGGCTCGCCGCCGGACTGGTGGGCCTGTTCGGCCAGCTGATGGCCCGCTACCGGGCCATGTCCGCGCTGCCGCACGTCACGGCGGCCCTCGGGCCGCTGATGCCCGGCTCGGTGCTGTACTTCGGCATGCTCGCCTTCGTCCAGGGCCGGCCCGAAGCCGGGTGCACCTGGGTCGGCCGGGCGTGCGCCACGGCGATGGCCCTGGCCATCGGCGTCAACCTCGGGGGAGAGGTGGCCCGGCTCTTCCTCCCGGCCTCGGGGCCGGTGTTCACCTCGCGGCGGCCCGTCGGACGCCACCGCCGCTGAGGCCGCGGTGACCGCCGCGAGCGCGGGCCGGAGCCGCATCGGTCACCGGCCGTGGCTCGGCCGCTGCCGCCTCGGCAGGCGGCGCCCGGCCGACGGACGTAGGTTCGGCGATGACCGGTGGCGGCGCGGCCACGGCGGCGGAGGAGGCGAGCGGTGACGGCGACGGGGCCCGACGGCCCGGCGGCATCCGGCCGCCACGAGACACCTCAGGAACGGGCGGACCGCCTCTGGGCCGAGACGCTCCAGGAAGTCCGGGTGGCCCAGACCGGCGCACAGATCCTTCTCGGCTTCCTCATCAGCGTGGCCTTCACCCCGCTCTTCGCCGACCTGCCCGACTTCGACAAGAACCTGTACGTCGCCACCGTCGTCCTCGGTGCCTTCGCCACCGGAGCACTCGTCGCACCCGTGGCCTTCCACCGCTTCCTGGCCGGCCACGGCATGAAACCCGAGCTCATCCGGGTGGCCGGCCGGCTCATCGCCACCGGCCTCGTCACCCTCGCCCTCACTATCAGCGGCGCCCTGCTCCTGCTGCTGCGCACCGCGACCGGCGACCCGGCGGTGGCGTGGATCCTCAGCGGTGCGGTGCTGGCCTGGTTCACCGCCACCTGGCTGGTGCTGCCGCAGATCGTGCTGCGCCGCACCGCCGCGCGCCGGCGCTGACACCGCGCGGATCCGTCCGTGTCACCCGGGTGGCCGCCCGGGCGCGGTGCCGGCCGGGGCCGGCACCGCGCCGTCGGGTCGTGCGACCGTCAGCAGGTGAGGACGGGGTTCGCCCAGTCCGCGTGATCGCTGTTGGTGCCGTCGCCGCCGTCGGTGACCACGAGGTGCAGCTCGTCGGCGCCCGTGAGGTCGGCGGTGAGGTGCCTGGCGGCGGAGCTCGCGGTCATCAGGCCGCTGTCGGCGACCTTGGTGGCGTCCTTGTAGATCTCGAAGGAGACGCTGCCGCGGCCGTTCGCCTCGGCGTCCACGCCCACATCGGTGGTGAGCGAGGTGCAGGAGCCGCCGAGGTAGTAGACCACCTCGCTGAGCGCGTTGACGCCCAGGCCCTTGGCGTACGTGGTGCCCGCGATGGTGATGGTCCGTCCGTCCCGGGCCTGGTTGTCGCCGTTGCTCATGTCCTTCTCGACCGGGCCCCAGCTGTTGCCGGCGGAGGACCAGGCGAGGCTGGAGAGCGGGTAGGTGCCGGTGGCCGGACCGCTGCCGCAGGCGACGTGCGCGCCCGCCCAGTCGGCGTGGTCGTAGCGGGTGCCGTCGCCGGCGTCGGTGACCACCAGGCGCACGGTCGTGGCGCCGGTCAGGTCGGCGGTGAGGCGCTTGGCGGGATCCTTCCCGGTGACGGTGCCGCTGTCGGCCACCTTGGCGCCGTCCTTGTAGATCCGGAACACCACCGAGCCGTTGCCGTAGGCCTCGTCGTCGATCCCGACGTCGGTGACCAGGCTCCGGCAGGCGCCCCCGAGGTGGAAGGCGACGTCGCTGGCCGCGTGCACGCCCAGGCCCTTGGCGTAGGTGGTGCCGCGGATGCTGATGGTCTGTCCGTCACCGGGCTGGTGGTCGCCGTTGCTGCGGTCCCGTTCGACCGGTCCCCACTGGTTGGCGGCGGAGCCGAACGGGAGGTCGCTCAGCTGGGTGACCCCGGTCGGCGGGGGCACGGGCGAGCTCGGGGTGACCCGGAACATCGCGGTGCCGTGTCCCGGCACGGTGGCGCTGACGGTCCCGTTGCCGGTGGTGGTCTTCTTGGACCACAGGTCCTTGACCGTGTACGAGTCCGCCCCGCCGATGCCGAGGGTCTGCGCGGTGGCGGTGATGGTGGTGTCGTAGGAGCCCTCGTTGGTGAGGGTGACCGCCCGGGCGCCGTCGGCCAGCGGCTTGGACATCACGACCAGTCCCTGCTCGCTGGAGACCACCGAGCCCTGCCGGCCCAGCGGGTCCTGGTCCACCGCGATCACGTCGGCGTTGGTCAGGATCTCCAGGGTCTCCGGCGCGGCGGTGCGCAGGTCGGTGCCGATCATCAGGGGCGCGGCCATCTCGGCCCAGAGGCTGAAGTGGGTCCGGTACTCCGTCGCGGTCATGCCGCCGTTGCCGACCTCCAGCATGTCGGGGTCGTTGAAGGCCCCGGGCTTGGCGTAGCCGGCCAGGCCCTGGTTCGCCTGGGCGATGGAGATCATGCTCTGCCAGGTGTCACTGATGTCGCCGGTGGTGCGCCAGGAGTTGCCGACCGAGGGCGCCCAGTTCCACGGGCCGGTGCTGCCCCACTCGCAGATGCTGTAGAGGATCGGGCGGCCGGTCGCCTTCAGCGCGTCGCCCATCGTCCTGTAGCGGGTCTTGGCGTCGAGCCCCTGGTTGTGGCAGTTGTCGTACTTGAGGTAGTCCACGCCCCACGAGGCCCAGAGCCGGGCGTCCTGCTGTTCGTGGCCGAGGCCGCCGGGGAAGCCCCGGACGTCGCAGGTGTGGTCGCCCGCGCTGGAGTAGATGCCGAACTTGAGGCCCTTGCCGTGGACGTAGTCGGCGAGCGCCTTGATGCCGTGCGGGAAGCGGACCGGGTCGGGCACGAGGTCGCCGGCGGCGTTGCGCTCCGGCAGGGCCCAGCAGTCGTCCAGGTTGACGTACTGGTAGCCGGCGGCCTTGAGGCCCTTGTCGACGAAGGCGTCGGCGATGCCCTTGATCATGGCTTCGTCGAACTGGTCGCCGCACAGGGTGGAGTTCCAGTTGTTGAAGCCCATCTGCGGCGTCAGGTTGATGCCGTTGTCCAGGGCCAGCGCCGGTGGCGCGGTGGCGAGTTGGAGTCCGACGGCGAGGGCGCCGCCGCCGGTGAGGAGGGTCACGGCCGTCAGTGCCGATGCCATGCGGCGCGAGAGTGCCGTGCGACGTAACGGTGAGGTGCTGGGGGAGCGCAAAGGTCCTCCAGGGACGGTGTGGTGGATGGGCAGTACCCCGGCTCCGGCACAGGTGCCGGAGCCGGGGGGAACAGGGGGAGGGGAGCGTCAGGAGAGCAGGCTCCAGGACTGCCCCGCCGCCGATCCGTCGGCCGGGCCGAGGACGACGGGGGAGGTCGCGGCGCTCTGCGGGGCGGCCAGCACGAGACCGGTGGCGACGTTGGTGATGGTCAGCGCGCCGGTCGCGGTGTTCTGGACGACGCGCCACTTCTGGGCCGGGTTGCCGGGGTCGTAGGCGTTCTGGGCCCGGGCGGGCTGGCCGGCCGCGGCGCCGGTGAGGGTGCCGTGGTTCTGCGTGCCGGTGTAGCAGTTGTCGGTGATGCGCACCGTGCCGTCGGGGTTCGCGGCGAAGTTCCACTGCTCCGAGGTGTGCGTGTCCCACCAGGTGTTGATGTCGGTGGGCGAGCCGTCGGGGGCGCTGCAGGTGCCCTGGACCTCCAGCGCCTTGCCGCCGGTGCCGCCCGCGCTGATGCCGTGGTAGCGGCCGTCGCCGACGACCGTCGCCGGGACGGTGCCCGGCAGGGCCTTGAGGCGGTACAGGGCGACGCCGTGCGGCTCCACCTGGGCGCTGAGGCCGGCGGTCACGTTGCCGGTGGAGCCGGTCCAGAGGTCCTTGGCCGAGTAGCCGGGGCCGGTGAGGCCGAGGTCGCTCAGGCTGGTGGAGATGTTCCGGTAGCCGGCCGGGTCCTGGTTGATCAGCAGCACGGCGGTGTCACCGTTGGCCAGTTGCCGCTTGAGGACGACCGGCGCCGTGCTGCCGGCGGGCGGGGCGCCGACCAGGGTGGCGGGCCTGGCGAGCCGGTCCTGGTCGATCGCGATGACCTCGGTGTTCTTGTAGACGGCCAGCTTGTCGGCGCTGATGCCGGTGGACCAGGTGAGGCCGTCCTTGGTGTGCTGGGAGTTCGCGGCGGTGCGCAGGTCCGCGCCGGAGATGAGCGGGGAGGCCATCATGGCGAGGATCGACATCTCGCTGCGCGACTCGGTCAGGGACATCGGCTTGTGGCAGGTGCAGGTGTCGGTCTGGCCGTACACGCCGTACGGGTCCTCCCAGCCGGCGAACATCATGTCCAGGTCGTTCCAGCTGCCCGGTCGGGCGTTGCCCGGGTACTTCAGGGCGGTCTGCAGCTGGCCGTTGTAGAGCACGCCCTCCAGGTCGGGGCCGCGGTCACCACCGATCCGGCAGAGGTTGGCGACCTGGCCGCACCACACCCCGGTCGGGGCGTAGCCGGGTGCCTGGAACGCGGGCGTGCCGGCCGCGACCACCACCGGGTCGGTGCGGGCCGGGTCGTCGGAGGCCAGCAGGTACGGGATCCCGGAGTGCACCGGCTGCGCCGAGACGCTGAGGGCCACCCGCGGGCGCCCCTGGGCCTGGGAGGCGGCGTCGAGCGCCCGCTGGAAGTCGCGCACCCGGGTGTAGATGGACCGGGTCAGCTCCCTCCCCTCGCCCTGCGTCCCGTAGTTGTGCCCGTCGGGCCCGACGATCGGCGGGCCGTACGGGCAGTCGTCGTACTTGACGAAGTCCACGCCCCAGGCGACGAAGTCGGCGGCGTCGGTGGCTTCGTGGCCCAGGCTGCCGGGGCGGCCCTGGCAGGTGGTGTAGGTGTCGGTGGCGTAGAGGCCGAACTTCATGCCCTTGCTGTGGGCGTACCAGGACAGGTACTGGATCCCGTTCAGGGTCTGCCCGTTGACGGTGCGCGCCGGGAAGCGGTCCGGGGCGGGGACGAGGTGGCCGGTGGTCGGGTCGAACCCGTTGCCGTCGGTGCCGCTGACGGGGTTGTGGTTGGCGTCGTAGAGCTGCATCGCGCCGTAGGAGTTCTTGACCAGGTCGGTGGTCTGGCCGTCGCGGTGGCCGAGCGACCAGCCGTCGTCGATGGTGACGGTGTCGTAGCCGGCCTGGACGAGCCCGTTGGCGGACATGAAGTCGATGGTCTGGACGACCTGTTCCTGGGTCACCGCGGTGCCCAGGGTGTTCCAGGAGTTCCAGCCCATCGGCGGGGTGAGGGCGAGTCCGTTGTCCAGGGCCGCCGCGGGGGTGGAGGAGCCGAGGACGACGCTGCCGAGCCCGGTCGCCGCGAGGGCCAGTGCGACCAGGGCGCGGGGTAGTGCGCGGGGCAGGGGTATCCGCATGGGGGGCGCTCCAGGGTGCGCAAGTGGGGTGGGGGATCGGCAAGCCACTGCCGTTGTTTTCTGTTTGAAGTCCCAACAGAAAGCAACGCAGCATAGGCATACGAGCAGTTCGTGCTCAAGTACCGTGCACGCAGCCGTCGATGAGGCCGGCCCAGCCCGGGTGATCTGGTGGATGCCCTTCCGCGCCGCGTCATGTCACAGGTTGATCTCGGCGTGACAACGTGCTTGACGAGGGATCGACGAGTCATGTGATATTTCACATCACGTTGAAATCCGTTTGGTTCTGATTGCTTATCGAACATGCCCTCAGCCCTGGCCTGTTCGACGTGCCACCCACGATCCCCACCCCGTGCCGGAGCCCCCGACCGGCACAAAGGAGCGTTCCCCCCATGATCCGAAGCACCACCGGTCGTGCCACCTCCGTCGGCCTCCTGCTCGCGCTGGGCCTGACCACGACCGCCTGCTCCAACGGCCAGGAGTCCACCGGCGGTGCCGCGGTGGCCCCGGTGAACGGCAAGATCTCGCTGACCTACCTGCAGAAGCAGGGCGACCAGGAGTACTTCGTCGGCGAGGCCGCGGGCGCCCGGGCGAAGGCCGTGGAGCTCGGCATCGACCTCAAGGTGGTGAACCTCGGCAGCGACGCCAACAAGACCGTCAGCGAGGTGCAGGCGGCCATCGCCCAGAAGACCAACGGGGTGATCGTCGTCGTCCCGGACCCGGCCGTCGGCCCGCAGGTCGTGCAGACCGCCAAGGACGCCAAGGTCGCGCTCCTCACCTCGGACGACCAGGTCTGCGCCACCGGCCCGGACCCGGCGGTCTGCGCCAAGAGCGACCTCGTCCCGCGCGTCGGCTTCAGCGGCACCCAGATGGGCACCGAGGTCGGCAAGCGGGCCGCCGACGAGTACAAGGCGGCGGGCTGGAACCCCGCGGAGACGCGGGTCATCGCGGCCTGGAAGCAGGACGTCACGGTCTGCGGAGACCGGGTCAAGGCCGCGAAGGAGGCCTTCGGCGCCGTCGCCCCCGGCGTCCAGACCATCGACGTCGCCACCGACAACACCCCCACCGGCGCCCAGGACAAGGTCGCCGCGATCATCAACACGAAGCCCGGCGTGAAGCACTGGGTCGTCGTGGGCTGCAACGACGAGAACGTGCACGGCGGCGTCACCGCCCTGCGCAACGCCGGCCTGAGCGCCGACAACGTGATCGGCGTCGGCCTCGGCGCCTACCTCGCCTGCAAGGACTGGAGCGGCACCCAGCCCTCCGGGATGAAGGCCGCCCTGTTCATCAACGGCAAGGACGTCGGCGCGCTCGCCGTCCAGACCATGTACGACAGGCTCAAGAGCGGCAAGGAGATGCCCGCCGAGGCGTTCGCCAAGACCACCATGGTCGATGCCGCCAGCTGGAAGAGCGCCGGGGTCACCTGCGCCTGACCGGTCGTCACCCGGGTGGCCGCCCGCCCCCGCGGGCGAACACCCGGTGACGACCCGCTCGGCGCCCGGGTACTGCTCGCGCGGTGCGACGGCCTGTCGTCGAGCATTCTCTGCCAGCGGCTCCGCGAACTCACGCCCGGGTGAGCTCGGAGCCCTCGGCCGAGGCGGCCCCTGGCCACGCCCTTCGTCCGCTCGACGAGTGGGCGATCACCCGGGCACAGGAGCACCAACTGCTCCACCCTCCGGCGGGATGTCGACTCGATCTCGGTCACGTCCCGCACGTCTCCGCACGGGTAGCACCAGCCGGACGACCAGTCGAGTCCGAAAGGGAAGGTCGGTAGCTCACCGGTCCCGGTCACGGTTCGTTCCGGCGTCTCCCGGCCGAGCGGCGCGACGCGGCGCGGACCCGGGCTCGGGCGCGCCTTCGGTGCTGCCAGCCCTCGACCCACTCGGGGCCGTACACGGTGCCGATCATGGCGAGCGCCAGGACGACGAAGGCGAGCACCCACCCTCGCCCACGGTCCGGCTCCGCCATGGCGAATCCGAGCACCAGGCCGGCAGGACCGACGCCGACGCCGAGCACCAGCAGCCCGGTCAACAGCGTCTCGCGGGTCACGTCGGTTCTCCCTTGGGTAGGGGTTCGACCTTCGGCACCATGACCATCGGTACGGTGGCGAGCAGCCGAAGGGAGCGGTGGTCGGGGTGCTCCCACACGTGCTTCCGAGCCCATTCGGCGAACTCGGCCGGAGTGGCCACCGGTTCGGACGCGCCCGCACATGCGACTCCGTGGTCACTCTCGCCGCAGCACACCAGGACGTAGGTCGGCTGGTCCGCATCCGGTCCGGAGTCCGGCGTCAGCGTCCACTCCCCGAAGGCCGAAACCCGCTTCGACGGCCTCACGGAACACGTCCCGGGCTTCGCCGGCCAGGCCGCGCTGCTCGCGCACGCAGCGGGGTCGGCGCCGGGTACCCCCTGAGAGCTACCCGGCAGGATGGCTCTGCGGCAGGAAGTCGGCCAGGGCTTCCACCGCGTAGCGTGCCGGGTGGACCCGCCTCCGGGCTCTCGCCCGGCCCGCGTCACGCCGGGCGGAAGCGCGGGACCGGGCCCTGCACGCGCCTCCTCCCACGGCCGTGCGCCGTCTCCACCTTGAAGTCTCCACGTCGAAGGATCCCCGCGGTGCCCCACAGTGATCAGCTGCACGAGACCACCCCGCCGACGGGGGGTCGCCCCGGGCTCCGCGCGGTTCGGACGGACCTCTTCACCCTGCGGCCCGCCCCCCTGCCGCCGATGTCCTGGCCACGGCGGCTGCGGTGGCTGCCCCACGCCCTGGTGTTCCTCGGCGCCGTGGCCCTGGCGGCCACCGGAGCGGACCTGACCGCCCGGCTGCTGGCGGTCGCACACGCGGCGACCCTGGTGACGGCCCTGCGGTGGCCGGCGCCGGCCTGGTTGGTGTCGACGGCCTTCGTCACCGGCATCACGCTCGGCCACCCGCCCACCCACGACAACCGGATCTGGGTCTGGGCGGTACAGGCCGGGGTGCTCTTCCTGCTCGCGCTGCGGGTGCGCCCCTCCTCGGCGGTCACCGCGGCTGTGCTCAGCGCCCTGCAGGCCGTCCTGCTGAAGCTGGCCGGCTGCGCCGTCGGCCCGTGGTCGGTGATCCTCGGGGCGCTCACCCTGTTCACTCTGGCGGTCCCCCTCGCGTCCGTGGCCCGCGGGCGTCGCCGGGACCGGGAACGCCTGACCGAGCAGATCGCCGCCACCGCCCACGAACGGGCGCTGCGCACCGTCCTGGAAGAGCGCGCCCGGATCGCCCGCGAGCTGCACGACGTCGTCGCCCACCACATGTCGGTCATCGCCATCCAGGCCGACGCCGCGCCGTACCGCGTCCAGGATCCGCCGCCGGTCCTGGTCGCCGAGCTGGCGTCGATCCGAGCCAACGCGCTGGACGGGCTGGCCGAGCTGCGCCGGCTGCTCGGCCTGCTGCGCGCCGGCGGCCCCGGCGACAGCACCACGGCCACCGCACCGCAGCCGTCCCTGGCCCAGCTCGATGCGCTGCTCGGCACCGTGCGCGCCACCGGCCTGGAGGTCGCCGTCCGGACCGAGGGCGAACCGCGCGTCCTGTCCCCGGGTGTGGAGCTGTCGGCCTACCGCATCGTGCAGGAGGCCCTCAGCAACGTCCTGCGCCATGCACCGGGCGCCGGCACGGGTGTCGAACTCACCTACACGCCCGCCGCGTTGACCGTGCGGGTCGTCAACGGACCGGCGGTGGCCCCGGCCGGCCCCTCGCCCGGCGGCGGCCACGGCGTCACCGGGATGCGGGAGCGCACCGCGATGCTCGGCGGCGACTTCGCCGCGGGCCCCAGCGGTGGCGGCGGCTACGAGGTCTTCGCGACCCTGCCCACCCCCACCACGCCCACGGCCCTCAGTGCCTCCACGGCCGACAAGGAAGCTGCCGCATGACGATCCGCGTACTCATCGCCGACGACCAGGCCATGGTGCGGGAGGCCTTCTCGATCCTCCTCGGCGCCCAGCCCGACATCGACGTCGTCGCCACCGCCGAGGACGGCCTGGCGGCCGTCTCCCGCGCCGAGGAGCTGGCGCCCGACGTGATCGTGATGGACGTCCGCATGCCCGGCCTCGACGGCATCGAGGCGACCCGTCGGATCACCGCCCGCCCCGGGGCCGCCGCGAGGATCCTGATCCTGACCACCTTCAACCTCGACGAGTACGTGTACGAGGCGCTGCGCGCCGGTGCCTCCGGGTTTCTGCTCAAGGACGCCTCCGGTGTCGAACTGGCCGAGGCGGTACGGGTGGTGGCCCGGGGGGAAGGCCTGCTGTCGCCCGACATCACCAAGCGGCTCATCGTGGAGTTCTCCCGTCTGAGCCCCACGGCCAAGCGCCCGACCGGTGTGCGCATCGGCGCCCTGACCGACCGCGAGACCGAGGTCCTCACGCAGGTGGCCCAGGGCCTGTCCAACGCCGAGATCGCCAGGGTCCTGGTGGTCGCCGAGGAGACGGTCAAGACCCACATGGGCCGCATCCTGTCCAAGCTGCAGCTGCGTGACCGCACCCAGGCGGCGGTCTTCGCCTACGAGAGCGGCCTGGTCACCCCCGGCGGCACGGGCCCGCACGACCCGCACCGGTAGGCCGGGCCCCGACTCCCTGCCGTGTGGCTCCTGGGAGCCATGTCGCAGGTTGGCCCGGCCGGGGGACGCCGAGGCCGGGCCCCGACGGCGACTCTCGTGGTGTACCCGCCAGGAGGCCCCGTTCGTCTCCGGCACCGCACACGCCGAAGGAACGCCATCATGTCCGTCCGCCGAAGCCCGGCACCGGCCCTCCCGACCACCGCGGCTCCCGCGCCCGCCGCCGAACCGGTGCCCGCCACCGGATCCGCTCCGACACCCGGCAGGATCTGGAGGACGGTACGCGTCCTCGTCGCCCTGCTCGCCTCCGTCGTGGCCTTTCTGTCCGCCGTGATCATGCTGGGCGCCTACGTCCCGGCCATCCCCAAGGCCGGTGTGATCGGCCCGGTGCTGGGCGGTCAGTACCCCTTCCACGTCGCCTTCCTCGCCCTGATCGGTGTCGCGCTGGGCGTCCTGGCCCGGCGCGGCGGCCTGGTGCGCTGGGGTCGCACCCTCATCGGGGTGACCTCGCTCGCCGCGGTGGCCGCGCTGGTCATCGGCGGTGTCCAGTTCGTCGCGGCGCGCGACGCCGGTGCCGAGGTCTCCTTCGGCCAGGTCCTCGGCCAACTCGCCTACCCCGACAGCAAGCCGGACTCGACGCACACCTACGCCGTCCGCGACGGCCGGGCGCTGGACGCGGACCTCTACCTGCCGAAGGGCGCTCAGGGCAGCAAGGCGCCGGCCATCGTGCTCGCCCACGCCGGCGGCTTCCACACCTTCGACAAGCGCGATCTGCGCGGCACCGGTCGCTGGCTGGCCGACCACGGTGTGGCCGTCGTCGCCGTCGACTACCGCCTGGCCGCACCCGGACGCCCCACCTGGGACAAGGCCCCGCAGGACCTCGTCTCCGCCCTGGGCTGGGTGCAGGACCACGCCGACCGGTACGGCATCGACGCCTCCCGGATCTCGCTGGGCGGCATGTCGGCGGGCGGCACCCTCGCGATGAACACCGCCTACCGCCTCCGGAACGGCGCCATCAAGGCCACCGACGGCACCACTGTGAGGCCCCCGTCCTCCGTGGTCGGGTTCTACCCGGCCACCGACGTCACCCGGATGTGGAACGACGACGTGGCCGGCACCCGTGAGGCCGCGGAGATGTTCACCGGCGGCACTCCCCGGCAGTATCCGGAGCGCTACCGCGAGGTCTCGCCGACCACCGACGTCCGCGCGGGCCTGCAGCGCACCCTGCTCGTGGTGGGCGACCGCGACCGCAGCGCCCGCCCCGGGACCGTCCGTGACTTCGGTGCCGCACTGCGTGCCGAGGGTGTCGACGCCACGGTCGAGGAACTGCCGTTCGCCGAGCACGCCTTCGACGACGCCTACGGCAGCCTCACCTCCCAGACCAGCCGTCAGATCCTCCTCGATTTCCTCACAAAGCGGTCCTGACGTCGCCCTCCGTCCTTCGCGCGCGCTCGGACCGGGCCCCGTGCGGACAGTTCGAACCGGTTGGTAACCCGCTGAGATTAGGATGAGATGACTTGCTGTCAGAACACTGTGGGGATCGAATGCGGGACGATGCGATGGTCGGCGGGTCGGGGCCGGTGACGGTGGGGGAGTGGCTGCCGCCGGCGGAGCTGAACACCGGCATCCCGCACCCGGCGCGGATGTACGACTACTACCTCGGCGGGAAGGACAACTTCCCGGCCGACCGGGAGGCGGCCGAGAAGGTCATCGCGACCATGCCCGACGCCCGGCTCGGGGCGCGGATCAACCGCGAGTTCCTCGGCCGCGCGGTGGAGTTCGCGGTCGGCCGGGGCGTCCGCCAGTTCCTGGACATCGGCACCGGGATCCCGGCGGTGGGCAGCACCGGGGAGGTCGCCCACAGGGTGGCCCCGGACGCCCGGGTGGTGTACGTCGACAACGACCCGATCGTTCTCACCCATGCCCGCGCCCTGCTGGCCCACCACCTCGCCGGTCACACCTCGGTCCTCCACGCCGACCTGCGCGATCCGGAGGCGATCCTCGGTGCCCCGGGCCTGAAGGAGGCGCTCGACCTCTCCCGGCCGGTGGCCCTGATGCTGGTGGCGGTGCTGCACTTCGTCCGGGACGAGGAAGGCGCCGCCGAGACGGTGGCCCGACTGCGGGACGCGCTGGCGCCGGGCAGTCTGCTGATCCTCTCGCACGGCACCCAGGACTTCATGACCGCCCAGGCGGCCGCCGAGACCACGCGGATCTACAGCCGGGCGAGCTCGCCGCTGGTCCTGCGGGCCAAGGAGCAGGTGCAGGAGTTCTTCGGCGACTTCGAGTTGGCCGACCCCGGACTGGTCCAACTGCCGCTGTGGCAGCCGCGGGCGGAACTGCCGCAGGGCTGGCAGGAGGCGGCCCCCGCCTATGCGGGAGTGGCGATCAAGCGCTGACCCGAGGGCGAAACCTTTCTGCTGCCGTGCGCCGCGCACGGCAGGGTGAGGTTGCGACGTGGACCGGTCCCGCCGAACCCCGGGCCCCGGCCGTCGGCCGGCCCGGTGGAGTTCGAGGGGATCCACGCCGACGGGGCTCGGCTCCGGGGCGGCGGGCAGCGGATGTGACAACCTGTGCGGCATGGAGGCGGAGCCCGAGTACGGCGGGGCCGGGCCCGGGGGCGTCCTCGACGTCGCGCCGACGGCCCGTACGGCGGTCGCGTGGATCCCGCCGCCGGAGCTGTGGCCGCCGATTCAGGACATCCGCTGGGAACACGACCCGCAGGTCCGCCGGTGGCCGCCCCACGTGAACCTGCTGTTCGGCTTCGTGCCGGAGTCCGAGTTCCACCGGGCGGCCCCGCTGGTGGCCGCCGCGACGGCGGGAACGGAGCCGTTCGCAGCCCGGCTGCACGGGGTGCGCAGCTTCCGGCACCGGGCGTACGCGACGCTCTGGCTCGACCCGGCCGCGGCCGGCGCGGGGCCGTGGACCGACCTGTACCGGTCGCTGCTGGAGCGGTTCCCCCGCTGCGTCGGCCGGGGTGCGGGTTTCACCCCGCACCTGTCGCTGGGCCGGACGGGGGAGCCGCGGAGCCTCGCCGCCGCATGCGCCGCCCGGCTCGGGACCAGGTCCGTGGAGGTCCGGGAGGTGGTGCTGCTCTCCCGCCGCACCGGCGACGATCCGATGCGGCCGCGCGCGACCGTCACCCTGGGCACCGGCGAAGTGCGCTGGGTGCCCGACACCGAACCGCCCGAGGGCGGTTGAGCTGCTCTGCGGAGCGATCCGAGACCGGCGCGCGCAGGGCTCACCCCCCCGCGCCGAAGTGCGTGGGACGGTGGGCCCTCCGGCCGGACCAGGTGATCAGCCCATGCTCTTGGCGCCGTCCAGGGCCTCCCGGATGATGTCGGCGTGGCCGGCGTGCTGCGAGGTCTCGGCGATGATGTGCATCAGCACCTTGCGGGCCGACCAGCGGGCGCCGGGCTCGAACCACGGCGCCTTCGGCAGCGGGTGGGAGGCGTCCAGGTCGGGCAGGACGGCGATCAGCTCGTCCGTGCGCCGGGCCGTCTCCTCGTAGTCGGCCAGCACGCCGGCCAGCGTCTCGCCGGGAAGCATGCGGAACTCGTCGGCGCGCCGCGCGAAGTCGGCCTCGGTCATGGTGTCGAAGTCGCCCATGGCCGACGGGCCTTCCAGGATGAAGGCCACCCACCCGCGCTCGACGCTCGAAACGTGCTTGATCAGGCCGCCCAGGCACAGCTCGCCGGCGGTGGTGCGGAGCCCGACCTGCTCGTCGGTCAGATCGCGGGTGGTGAAACGCAGGAAGTGCCGGCACTTGCCCAGCACCGCCAGCAGATCGGCGCGCTCCCCACCGGCCGCCTCGGCGGCCTGCTCGCGGGTGGTGGGCTCGGTGGCGGTCGTGGTGTCGGTCATGGTTTCCACCTCTGTAGGTCCTGTTCTGCGGCCAGGAACCACAGTAGGGGCCATCTGGGCCAGATCGTGTCCTAGATGGCCGGGCGGCCGGTGGCGCTCGCAGCCGGCCCCGCACCCGACGCCCGCACCCCGCCGCCGTCAGGACCTCCGCACCGGGGCGACTGCGCGCCCCGGTGGACCGCGGCTACCGCTTGGTGCCGTCGACGATCACCGGGGTGCCGGTGGAGCCGCAGGGGCTGCTGTAGACGGGGTTCTTCTCGGCGGCGGCCTTGAAGGCCTCGATGCACTGGCTGAGCAGGATCTTGTCGGTCAGTGAGCCGGCGATCGCGGCGTTGGCGGCGGCGGTGCTGTCGGCGTCTATCTTCCGCTTCTCGGCCTCGGCCTTCGCGGTGCGTACGGCGGCCTCGGCCTGGGCGGTGGCCTGGTCCTGCTGGATCTTCTGGTCGATGGCCTTCTGGAGGCCCTCGCTGGGGCGGACGTTGCGCAGGTTGACGCCGTTGACCAGGACACCGCGCGGGGCCAGGCGGTCGGTGATCAGCTTGGTGATCTCGGAGCCGATCGCCTCGCGCTGCGCGGAGTACCCCTCGACGCTGGTGTGCCGGGCGAAGACGTTGCGGACGATCTCGCGGCTGTCCGCGTAGACCAGGCGCTGCTGGACGGCCTCGTCGCTGCCGGCGAGCTTGAAGAGCGACACGGCGTGCGCCGGGTCGACGGACCACTTGACCGTCAGGTCGGCGTAGAGCACGCCGCCTTCGGAGGAGCGGACCTCGACGGTGTCGTGGTCCGTGAGGTCGAGGTCGGTCGGCCGGGTGGAGAAGGTGGTGACCTCGGTCAGCGGCGACTTGAGGTGCAGCCCGGGCGGCCAGGTGCCGCGGACCTTGCCGAGCGTCCTGGGCACGCCGACCTCGTACGGCTCGACGACATAGGTGAAGGTCGTGAGACCGAGCAGCAGGCCGAGGAGGGCCGTCGTGGCTCCGGTGAGCGCCGCGAAGCGGAAGGTGACGACCCGGCGCCGCCGCAGGACGAGCAGGGCGGCGCCGAGGACGATCAGGAACAGCGAGATGTAGATCATGGGCGGCAGCGTAGGGAGCGCCGGGCGGGTGCCGGGCGACGTACGGATGGTGCTCCGGTGAACGCGGGCCGTCCGTCCCGGGCCGGGGCGACGGCGGCCGGTGGTGGACCGGTGTTCAGCGACGCGCGGGCGTGTCGCCGGGCACGGCCCGCCCGCCCGCGTGGCGGCGCTGCCAGAACGGGCCGGCGGGCCATCGTCGCTCCTGCCCGTACGCGTGGGCGTGGTTCCGGCGGTAGGCGTCCGCGATGCCGTCCAGGAACGCCGTGTAGTCGGCGAGGGCCGCGGCCGTGCGGTCCGGGTCGGCCAGGCACGCCGCCACGGTCTGTCCGGCCCGGGCGCCGGTGTGCAGCGCACTGAGGATGCCCTGCGAGGAGAGCGGGTCGAAGGCGAGCGCGGCGTCGCCGACCGCCACCCAGCCCGGGCCGGCGGCCGGGCTCACCCGCAGGCCGTGGGCGGGGGTCCAGCACGGCTCGGGAGCGCCGGCGGAGTCGTAGCCGTCCAGGCGCCGGCGCACGTGGTCGGTCCGGGTGATGCCGCGCCAGAAGCCCCGGGGGGTGCGCAGGGACGGATCGGCGAGGTCGGGGTCGGTCAGGTGGGCGACCAGGCGTCCGGCCGGGGTCGGGGTGGTGTACCACCAGCCGTCGGGCGCCGCCTCGACGAGGGTGCGGGCCTCGGCGTCCCGCGGGTGGTCGCGGCCCGAGGGGCGGCGGTCGCGGAACACGCTGTACACGGCGACGAGCCGGTCCTGCCGGTGGCGGTGGCCGTGGCGCCGGCCGATGACGCAGCGCCGGCCGGTGGCGTCGACCGTCCAGCGGCTCCGCAGGTGTCCGACGGTGCCGGTGTCGCGCTCACGGACGGTCAGGCGGCCGTCGAGGTGCGCCAGAACCGTGGCCCGGTACGGCTCGGCGCCGGCCGCGACGGCGGCGCCGCGCAGGAAGGCGTCGAAGCGGAGCCGGTCGAGGTGCCACCCGTGTCCGTCGGGGTCGAACAGGTGGCTGATGCCGTGCAGCGCCCCGGAGCCCCAGGCGGCGTACGTACCCGTGGACGGTGGATGGCCGTCGGCCAGGAAGCCGTCCAGCAGTCCCAGATCGCGCAGCAGCGGGCGGGCGGCGGGCGGCAGGGACTCCCCGATCTTGAACGAGTCCCGGCCGCCGGGCGACGGGCGGGGCGCACCGTCGTCGAGGAGTAGGACGCGCCGGCCGGCGCTCGCCAGGACGAGCGCCGCCACGGCGCCCGCCGGGCCGCCGCCCGCCACGACGGCGTCGACGGGCCCGGGCGGGCGCCCGGCAGCCGTCACCGGTCGCGCCGGAAGCGTTTGATCTTGTCGATGACGCCCACCGACACCTCCTCGTCGGGCAGTTCCGCCATGGTGACGGCGGTGGCCATCGCGGCTTCGCCGAGCACCGGGTCGGCGCCGAGCGGGACGTGCACGGTGGCCAGGTTGCGGCGGGCCGGCGGCGCGGGCTCGGGCGGGAAGCTCACCTCGGACTCGACCAGCAGTTCCGTCGGGAGGCGGACGTCGTCGGTGGGCCCGGGGCGGCGCTCGACGAGACCGAGTCTGCCGAAGTCGGTGACCATGGCGTTGATGGCGTCGAGGTAGCGCGGCGGGAGCCAGCGCAGCCAGGCCCGCCGGTTCCCGAACGCGGCCAGGCGTTCCGCGATCGGGCGGGAGGTGTCCATGACGACGGCGTACTCCTCCTCGGCGATCACGTGGTTGGGCACCCGGGCCGGCCAGAAGGTGGGCAGGTACGGGTCGTAGCTCCCGAATCCGCTGAGGTACTCGTAGCCGGAGCGGCAGCTCGCGGTGTCGGTCTGCCAGGGCACGGCCATCCAGCGGGTCAGGTCGCCCGCCTGCTGGGCGTAGAGCGGGCCGTCGAAGGAGAGTGCGATCTGCGGGGTGAGCGTCGGCCCGTAGGTGGGCGGGGGCGACAGGGCCGGATCGCGCCGGCGGATCCGGAAGGGGCTGCTGTACAGGGTGGTGTGGCGCATCGGCCAGGTGAGCTCGCAGCCGGGGTGGAAGGCGTCGGCGAGGCAGAACGACAGCGCCGCCCGGTCGAGGGTCCGGGGCCGCTCGGCGAACGGGATCTTGTCGAGCGAGGCGGGCGGCACCGCCCCGGGGTCGAAGTCGGCGGTGAAGCGCCCGCGGGCCCAGCGCTCCAGCAGGCGGTACTGGAGCGGGGAGAGCGTCATGTGCTGGCGCACGGACTGGGCCGGGACGTTCATCGCGTCGCCGTAGACCCCCGGCCACGGCACGGGCGAGATGCCGTCCCGGTCGTAGTCGCGGATCATGAGCCAGACCTGCCGGCGCAGCTCCCGGTGGACGGGCGAGGGGTCCGCCAGCGCGGCGAGGCGGTCGGGGGCGAGGAGGTCCTCGCGTCCGCCGTGGCCCACCTGGACGGCCACCCCCTGGTTGACCCACTGCAGGTCGCTCAGGCGGCGCAGGACGGGCAGCACGTCGCGGGTGAACGACACCTGTTGCGGTTCGGGGAGGAGGCCGGCGGTGACGAAGACGTCGCGCACCAGGTCGTACATCGTGCGCACCGAGGTGAGCTCGGGCGCGTAGTTGGGCGGCGCGGTCACCACCCAGGCGGACTCGACCGGGATCGGCCGCCCGTCGATGCTGACCTCGGCGGTGACCGGGCCGTCGGAGACGTCGTCGTGCCAGCCGTCGTTGTTGGCGAAGGTGTCGGCGGGCGTGTCGGTGGCCGATGCCGAGACGCCCCGGCCGCCGAGGAAGATCAGCCGGCCGCTCTCGTCGGTGCGCAGTTCGCCCAGGTAGACCGGCCGGTCCAGGAAGGTGCCGGTGTCGAAGCGGTACTCCGGCCGGTCGGAGCGGCTGCGGCCGCGCACCGACCGGGGACCGGGGTCGATGACCAGGCGGCCGCGCTGGTCGGCCGGGACCTTGGGGTTGCGCAGGTTGCTGTCCTCGGTCCGGTCCGCCTCCGGGATGTCGAGGGCCATCTGGAACTGGTACCAGGAGGCCTTGGAGTTGGCGACGTGGACGGTCCAGCGCAGGTCCGCGTTGTCGGCGGTGAGTTCGGCGACGGGCTCGCCGGCGGCGTTGTAGCCGTAGACGCGGAACCGGACGGCCTGGCGCTTCAGGGCGCCGGTGGCGTCCTTGTAGCTCCCGGTGGGCTGGGCGGCCGGGTGGTCGACCTCGGGGCCGAGGACGTACTCGTCCGGGCTGTCGCCGACCCGGGCCACCCCGATCGCGGGGTGCACGGCGGCCCGGACGATCCGGGTGTCGCGCCCGGGCGGGGGCGTGAGCCGCGGGCGGGCGGGGCCGGGTTCGGTCGCCGGGATGCCGTTGACGTCGCGGCGCTGCTCGGCCGAGGCGCGGTAGACCGTCCGGCGGACGTCGGAGATGCTGCCCACCGGTCGGTGCTCGGCGAGGCTGTGCCACGGGTTGTAGGCGAGGTTCTCGCCGTAGGCGGCCTGGCCGCGGGCGGTGAGGTCCTGCTGCTGGAGGGTCAGCCGGGCCACCTTCACTGGTGCGCTCACGGCCTCGTCCCAGCGCACCGTGGCCCGGTCCAGGGGCATCAGCTGGGGGTCGGTACGGAACTGGAGCATCAGGTCGAACGCCGCCGCTCCCGCCGCGAGCCGGTGGCGCAGGTCGGCGCCCAGGTACCCGGGGTCCTCGTCGGGCGGCACGGCCTGCGGGTCGCCGGGCTCACAACCGGCGGGCACCAGCTTGTACTTGACGAAGCGCTCGGAACCGAACGCGGACGGCAGCACGCTCCAGTAGGCGGCCGTGAGCACGCTCTCCTCGAACCTGGCCATCGCGTCGAGGATCTCCCGTGTGACCGGGTGCTCCCGCAGGTACGGCTCGTAGTCGCCGTCGACGACACCGGCCTTGGTGAACTCGCACATGTCCCGGGCGGTGTCGACGAAGAACACGTCGTGGTTCTGCAGCAGCAGGTCCTGGGTGGCGGCCTCCTCCTCGCCCGCCAGCAGTTTCGGGCCGGGGACCCCGAACAGCTTGACGCCGATGCCGAGGGTGGTCCGGAGGTCGGGCATGCCGGGCACGGTGTCGCTGGAGAACCGTACCCAGGCGGTCAGCCCGTCGGGCTGCTCGTGGGCCGTCCGCAGGAAGCCGAGGCGCAGGTCGGGCGGCAGGTCGGGAGCGACCGTGAGGGTTCCGCGGGCCACTCCGTGCGGTTTGAGGAACACCGGCCGCCGGACGGGGTCCTGACCGCGGGCCACGCGGCCGCCCTGTGTCATGTCGACGAACATCTGCTCCAGCGAGGCGGCCGCGTCCTCGGCGCAGCCCGGCAGCTGCGGAGGTCCGGCGTTCTCGTCGGAGGACGCGGGAGTCCCGATCATGCCCTGCTCCGATTCGTGCGGCGGTGTGTCGATCCAGCGGTCCGGCTGGCGCCGCGTCCGTCGACTCGTCCACGAACCAGCCTGCACACGCCCTGTGCCGACCGGCGAGCCGAGGTACCCCCGAACCGACCACACGACCGTACGCGCCGCGGGCGGGCTCACTCCATCGGGCCAGCCGTGGCCGCACCGCCCCGTCCTCCGCAGGCAGGCAGGGCGTTGGGGCCCGCCGCGCCCGGGCGGACCCCCGGCGGTGGCAGGATGGTTGTCCGGTCGGCCTCCGCGGCGGCGTCCACCGGTGCCCCGGTTCGCCGCGGCCGCTCGGCCGCCGAAGAGCCCGGACACACGCGAGGGCGCGTCGGGCGCGGCCTGCCGAGCGCGCGGGCTCGACGGCGAGGCGGCTGGCCCGCGTGGTCGCGGACCCGTCAGCGCATCTCGCCCGGAGCGCCGGAGCGGGGGAGCAGCGTGGCGATGCCCGCACAGATCAGGTCCAGGCTCCGGGCGAACTGCTGTTCCTGGTCGTGGGCGGCCGCGGCCATGGTGCGGGGGAAGCGTCGGTGGAGATCGGTGGCCGCTTCCGGGCCGGGCGGCACGACGGGTGGCTCGCTCTGCTCCTGGAGCACGTAGCCGGTGACGTGACTGAGGAGGGTGTCGGCGGCGGTGCCGCACTGCTCCGCGGGCAGGCCGGCCTCCGCGAGGGTGTCGAGCAGTCGCTCCAGCACGGAGAGCGCGCCGTGGCTGAGTGTCTTCGGGCTGTCGGCGAACATGATCGCCCCGCCGGGGTGGCGGCGGATGCTCCGGCGCAGGGCGGCGGCCTGCGCCGTCACGCGTGCCTGCCAGTCGCTCCCGGCGTCCAGATCGGCCAGTGCCGCGGTGCCCGCGTCGTAGGCCTGCCGGGCCACCCGGTCGGCCATCAGCTGGAGCAACGCGGTCTTGTTGGGCACGTGGTAGTAGAGGCTTCCGGCGTGCACGTCGAGCCGCTCGGCGACCCGGCGCATGGACAGGCCGTGGTAGCCGGTCTCGGCGAACACGGCCATCCCGGCGTCGGTGATCCGGTCTGCGGTCAGTTTCACGGGGGAAGTCTAGCGATCACCGCGGGTCGTCGAACGGTGTTTGAAAGCCGACGTCCCGGGCGGTCGGGCGGGCCCTTCGCTGTCACCACTGCCGGGCGCCCGCTGGAGACGGCGGAAGGTGCACGGCTTGTCGCCCTCCGTGATGCGAGGGGGTGACAGGTGCGGGGCACGGGCCGGCCCGGCCCCTCAGGCGCGGTTGCGCTCCTCCCGCTGCCGGATCAACTCCTCCACCGCGCTCGGGAGGGTCGTCTCGAAGTCGATCAGCTTGGCCCACGTCGGGGTGACGACGATCCGGACCATGCCGTCGTAGAGCGAGCGGACTTCGGCCTCCCAGGCGACCCGCTGCTCGGGCGTCATCGTGTAGGTGCCGTTCGCCTGGAGGTACTCGTCCGGGATGCCCTCGACCTCGTCCAGCTCGGCCCGGCCGCGGATGAGCAGGATCTTCGGTGGGTGCACCTCGGTGTCGATCGTCAGCGCGACCGCCGGGTTGTGGCGCAGGGCCGGCAGCTTCGGGGCGTTCTTCACGGTGCACATGACGATTTCCGATCCGTTCCAGACGAAGGCGATCGGTACGGCTCGGGGAGTGCCGTCCTTGGCGACGTAGGCCAGGCGGGTCAGGTCTCGGGCCAGGAGCTCCTGGCTGAGCGGGCGGTTGAGGATCTCGTCGATCTCGCTCGGCTGCACGGTCGGGTCCACCTTCCAGCGGTAGGTCACCAGGGCCGTCCCAGCTTAGGGAGGTTTCGGGAGCTTTGACCGTACAGCGGACGGGAGTGCCGAAGGCATCGGCGGGGTGGTCACATGAGCCGGTCGCGGTGGCGCGCGGCGGTTTCGCGCAGGAGGCGGGCGAAGCGTTCGCGGCTCCGGTCCTGTTGCTGCTCGGCGCGATCGTCGTCCGGTTCCTCGGCCCGTTCCTCGTCGTGCTCCTCGTCGGGGGTGTCGGGACCGCCCTCGTCGAGGTCGTCGAGGTCGTCGTGTTCGTCGTGGAGGAGCCAGCAGCCGTGGATGCCGGAGAGGAGGTCTTCGAGGAGGTCGCGGGCAGGGCGCTTCGGGTCGAGCGGGGTCAGGCGCAGGCCGATGTCCTCCGGGTCGGTGCCCTCGTCGGCGAACTCCGCGGCGAGGGCGTCGTCGAGGTCTTCGAGCTGTTCACGCAGGCCGGCGGGGTCGGGGAGCAGGCCGTCGGCGATGTGGAGGGCGTGGCGGACGAGGCCGGTGACCGCGTCGTAGGGGGTGTGGCCGGCGTCGAGGAGTTCGAGGACGAGGGTGGGCGTCTCGTGGGGGAGGGCCTCGATGGTGCCGGCTTCGAGGACGACGGTGGTGGCCTCGTGGCCGGAGGCTTCGGCGGCGACCTCGGCCGCGGCGGCGAGCCAGTGGGCCGCGGCCACGGCCGCGGCGGTCGGGTCGATGTCGGAGAACAGGGCGGCGGAGCCGAACGGGTCCTGTGCGAAGAGGAGGTCGGCGGCGGCGACCTGGACGGGGGAGGCGTCCTCGCGGCTGAGCAGCACGGCCTGCTGGGCGCGGCCGGTGAGGTCGCCGAGTTCTGCGCCTTCGACGGCGGTGAGTTCGGCGACGGTCTCGGCCAGGACGGCCTTCGCCAGCTCGGGTTCGTCGATGGTGCGCAGGGCGCGGCCGAGCCGGTGGGCGGATTCCAGCAGCGGGCTGTAGGAGACGGCGAGCATTCCGCCGGCCGGGAGGTTCGGTGCGGCGACCGCCTCGGCGACCGCGCCGAAGGCGTTGCGTTCCTGCTCGCGCCGCCAGCCCTCGCTGTTGGGCTCCAGGGAGCCGGCCGCGCTGGCGGGGTGGGTGTAGGTGCGCCAGGCGGCGTCGGACAGTTGGGTCAGGGCGCGCGCCAGGCGCAGGAGCGTGCCGGTGTCCCGGCCGGCGGGCAGGTCGGCGATCCGGGTGGCGAGTTCACCCTCGCCGGTTCCCCATGCGGCGATGAGTTCGTTCCGTCGGGGGTCGATGCTGTACCTCGTCATGAAGCCGTACCTCCGGTTCTGCCGGCACATCGCCCGGCCGCAGGTCATTCTGACGCACCGGCGGCCACGGCACGGGAACGAGGGCGCCGTGCCACTCGTGCGACCTTCCTCGGGGCCCGGAGTGACGTCCGGGCGCTGCCCGTCGCACCGGCGCGGGGAGGGGGTGGTGGCCGGTCGCCGGTGCCACCGACCCTGTGCGGGAGGGGGATTGACAGCACCGAGAAGAGGAATGAACATTCATTCCGTGGCATCCAGAAAGCCCGACCTCGACCGGCTGTTGATCGACACCGCCCTCGCGCTCTTCGCCGAGCGAACCTACGAAGGCACGCAGATGCCCGCCGTCGCCCAGCGCGCCGGCGTCGGCGTCGGCAGCATCTACCGCTACTTCCCCAGCAAGGAGGCGCTCGGCAACGCGGCCTTCCAGCACGCCAAGCGCACCCTGCTGGACCACCTCGCCGCCGCCCTCGCCGAGGGCGGACCGGCAAGCGACATCCGTGCCGAGTTCGGACGCTTCTGGCGCGGCTTCACCCGCTACGCGAGCGCGTACCCGGACGCCTTCGTCTTCCTCGAACACCAGCAGCACGACACCTTCCTGGCCCCCGAGAGCCGCGCCCTGGCCGACCGGATCGACCGCGTCGCGACCGACTTCATCGAACGCGGCCAGCGAGCCGGCGCGATCCGGGAGGGCGACGCCGCCCAACTGGTCGCCCTCGCCCTCGGAGCCTTCACCGGCCTCGTCAGGCTCCGGCGCCCGGGCGGACCGGACACCCTTCCCCCCGAGGACCTCGACCGCGCGGAAGCCGCCGTCTGGGACCTCCTGCACCGAAAGACCTCGACATGACCGCCGCCGCACGGACCGTGCTGATCACCGGCTGCTCCTCCGGCCTCGGCCGGGAGACCGCTCTCGCCCTCCACCGGCTCGGCCACCGCGTGCACGCCACCGCCCGCCGCCCCGAGACCCTCGCCGACCTGGCCGCCCTCGGCATCACCACCCTGGCCCTCGACGTCACCGACGAGACGTCGATGGTCGCCGCGGTCGCCGCCGTCGAGGCCCGGCACGGCCGGATCGACCTGCTGATCAACAACGCCGCGTACGGCCTGCACCTGCCGGTCGAGTCCGCCACCGCGGAGGAGATCCGCGCCCAGTTCGACACCAACGTCTTCGGACTCGTGCGGATGGCCCAGCTGGTCCTGCCCGGCATGCGCCGCGCCGGCCGGGGCCGCATCGTCAACATCTCGTCCATGGCCGGCCGCTTCTCCCCGCCCGGTGGCGCCTTCTACCACGCCAGCAAGCATGCGGTCGAGGCGATCAGCGACTCGCTGCGCCTGGAGGTCGCCCCCTTCGGCGTCGAGGTGGTGGTCGTCCAACCCGGGCCCACCATCACCGGGTTCGCCGCGACGGCGGTCGCCACCATGGACGGCGACACCGACCTGGCCGACCCGTACGCCGCCTTCCGCGCCCGCCTCGCCGAGATGTACGCCGACCGCACCTTCACCCGCCGGGGCGGTGCCGTGCCCGCCGAGGTGGCCACCCGGGTCGTCGTCCGCGCCGCCACCACCGCGCGCCCCCGCGCCCGCTACGCGGTCGGCGCGCTGGCCAGGTCCACCATGCTCGCCAAGCGGCTGCTCCCCGACGCCGCCTTCGACGCCCTGATGCGCCGCAGCTTCCCCCTCCCCGACCCCGCCTGACCGGGCCGGCGGTCGGCTGTCGCCGCTCCCGGCGGCCGCGGGCTTGTGACGGCCCCTCACAACCGCGCCGGCCCCTGCGGTGTGACCGTCCGGGGGCGGGGCAGACGCGGGTGGTCCGACACGCGCAGTGACGAGGGAGGCCCGGCGTGGTGGAAGAGACGAAGACCTCCGGCCGGCAGCGGCCGCCGAGGACCGAACCGGCCGACGACGGGGTGGTCGAGACGGACGTGCCGGCCAGGCTCGACCGGCTGCCGTGGTCCCAGGCCGCCCCGGACAGTGCCGTCACGGCGGTGGCCGCCGGGCGGGTGCACGGGATCGTCTCCGGAAAACCTGTTGCGTCGATCTTGGGAAACGCTAGGCTGTGACCGTTCTCGTCGCGGCGCTGCCGTGGCTTGGCCGCTGCGATCCCGAGCTGCGGCGTGAGGACGGACGTGGAGAAGCAGAGGAGGTGTGTACCGATGGTTGCCGCCGTGTCGCGGCGCGCCCTCGTGTGCGCGCCATACGCCTCTTCCTCTCGTCTTTCGCCCACCGGCTGACGACGCCTCGTAACCGGCGCATCGGTGGGCCGTTCCTCAGGAGCCACCGCAGTGCGCGAGCGCTTTTCCGACACCGATTCCTTCTCCCGTATCCGCGCCAAGGGCGCACCCCGTCGCGGCCGCCGTTCCGAGCGGTTCGACGACCACGAGCCCGTCCTCGCGTACGGCGAGGTCCTCGGGCCAGACTTCTCCGAGGTCGGCGGCCACCACGACGCCGACAGCTCTGACCACGACAGCTACGACACCCACGACAGCTACGACACCCACGACCACGGCAGCTACGACGCCTACGCCGACGTCGTCGAGGGTCCGGTCTCGGGGATCGACGGTCCGGCCGAGGGTGACCGCTGGTCCACCTGGGACCAGTCCACCCCCACCGAGAAGGGGCCCGAACCGCGCCCCGCCTGGGTGGTGACCGAACTCGCGGCCGTCGACACCGAGCTCGGCCTCGTGAAGACCGGCAAGGAGGCCGACGTCTTCCTCCTGGAGCGCGGCGTCCCCGGCACCGGCCGGCGCACGCTGATGGCGGCCAAGCGCTACCGCGACGCCCAGCACCGGATGTTCCACCGCGACTCCGGCTACCTGGAGGGCCGCCAGCACAAGGAGTCCCGGATCGCCCGGGCCATGGCCAAGCGGACCGCCTTCGGCAAGGAGGCCATCGCCGGACAGTGGGCCGCCGCCGAGTTCACGGCCCTGTGCCGGCTCTGGTCGGCCGGCGTGGCCGTCCCCTACCCGGTCCAGATCCTGGGCACGGAGATCCTGATGGAGTTCGTCGGGGACGAGAGCGGCACCGCCGCACCCCGGCTCGCGCAGCTGCGCGCCGAGGAGGTGGACGTCGAGGACCTCTGGGAGCAGCTCGGCCGCAGCCTGTCGCTGCTGGCCGTCGACGGCTACGCCCATGGGGACCTCTCGGCGTACAACATCCTGGTCCACGACGGCCGGTTGGTGATCATCGACGTGCCGCAGATCGTGGACGTCGTCGCCAACCCGCGCGGGCGTTCCTTCCTGGAGCGGGACGTGCGCAACGTCGGTGCCTGGTTCGTCTCCCGGGGCCTGCCCGAGCAGCGCGTCGGCGAGCTCGTCGAGGTGCTGGCGTTCGACGCGCGTCTGGGGTGAGCCGGATCCGGCCGTCGGTCGGCGAACGCCGCACGGCGGGGGGGCCCCCCCACCGGGGGCCCCCCCCCCCGGGGGGGCCGCCCACACCGCCCCGGCGGGCAGGAGCCCCAGGAGCGCCGCGCCCCCGGAGTCGACCGGCAGCACGGTGTTGTAGAGGGCCAGCGAGGCCCGTACCGCGCTCTGCAGGCCGAAGGCGGCCAGCGCCGGCTGCGCGCAGTGGTGCCCGGCGCGCACCGCGATGCCCTGCTGGTCGAGCGCCCCGGCGAGGGCGATCGGGTCGGTGCCGGCGAGCAGGAAGGTCAGCACGCCGATCTTCCCCGGCGCCTCGCCGATCAGCTGCAGCCCGGGGACGGTCGCCAGCGCGCCCATGGCGTACGCGGTGAGCTGCTCCTCGTACGCGGTGGCGGCCGGGCGGTCCAGCCCGGCCAGGTACCGCAGCGCCGCCCGCAGCCCGGCGACCCCGGCGATGTGGCCGGTGCCCGCCTCCAGCCGGTGCGGGACGGGGGCGTAGGAGGTCTCCTCGAAACTCACCGAGTCGATCATGTTGCCGCCGCCCTGCCACGGAGGCATGGCCTCCAGCAGCTCGCGCTTGCCGAAGAGCACGCCGATGCCGGTCGGGGCGAAGATCTTGTGACCCGAGAAGGCGTAGAAGTCGGCGTCCAACGCGGTCACGTCCACCGGGAAGTGACTCACCGCCTGCGCGCCGTCCACCAGGACCTTGGCGCCGTACCGGTGCGCCAGCGCGGTCATCTCGGCCACCGGTGGGACCGTCCCCAGCACGTTCGAGGCGTGGGTGAGCGCGACCAGCTTCGTCCGCGAGCCGAGCAGATCCCGGTAGGCGTCCTGGTCCAGTTGCCCGTCGGGGAGCAGCGGGATCGGCCGGATCCGCGCCCGGCGCTCCTTGGCGATCAGCTGCCAGGGCACCAGGTTGGAGTGGTGCTCGGCCGCCGAGACCAGGATCTCGTCGCCCACGCCCAGGTTGGCGCGGCCCCAGGACTGCGCCACCAGGTTGACGGCCTCGGTGGTGCCGCGGACGAAGACGACTTCGCCGGCGTCCTGCGTGCCGAGCAGCCTGGCGGCCTCCTCGCGGCCCTCCTCGTAGATCTGGGTGGCCTGCTTGGCGAGGGTGTGCGCACCGCGGTGGACGTTGGAGGTGCCCATCGAGTAGTGCTCGGCGACCGCCTCGACCACCTGGCGCGGCTTGAGCGTGGTGGCCCCGTTGTCGAGCCAGACCAGCGGGTGGCCGTTCACCTCCCGGTGCAGCTGGGGGAAGTCCCGCCGGACGGCCTCGACGTCGAACCCGCCCGGCGGGGCGGCGACCGGGGCGCCCGGCGGGCCGGCGAGGGGGGAGGCGGGAGCGGTCCGGGCCGCCCGGTCCGGTTGGGCGGGCAGCCAGTACCGGGGACCGCCCGCCGCGTGCGCGAGCGCCGCGGGCACTGGGGCCCGGCCCGGTACCACGCCGGTCGAGTACCCGGTGGCGGCCGGGGGTTGACTCACCCCGGCGACCCCGGTGCTGCGCCCGAAGCCGTCAGGAGTAGTCATGGTAGCTCGACACCTCGACGTTCTGGAGCACGGCGATGGCGTCGTCCACCAGCGCGGCGGCCGAGAAGTAGCTGGTCACCAGGTACGAGGTGATGGCCTGCCGGTCGACGCCCATCGCCCGCACCGAGAGACCGGGCTCGACCTCGTCCGGGACCTTCGACGGGCGCAGGCCCACCACGCCCTGGCGGTCCTCGCCGACCCGCATCAGCAGGATGTTGGTGGTGCCGGGCGCCGAGTTCGCGGTGCCCTTCAGGTCGAGCTTGTCGGAGGGCAGCAGCGGCACGCCGCGCCAGGTCAGGAACGGGCTGCCGAAGAGGTCCACGATCTGCGGCGGCACCCCGCGCCGGGTGCACTCGCGTCCGAACGCGGCGATCGCCCTCGGGTGGGCGAGGAAGAACGCCGGCTGCTTCCAGACCCGGGCGAGCAGCTCGTCCATGTCGTCCGGGGTCGGCGCGCCCTTGCGGGTGCGCACGCGCTGGCTCGGCACGACGTTGTTGAGCAGCCCGTACTCGGGGTGGTTGAGCATCTCCCACTCCTGGCGCTCGCGGAGCGCCTCGGTGGTCAGTCGCAGCTGCGCCTGGACCTGGTCGATCGAGGAGTTGTAGACGTCCGAGACCCGGGTGTGCACCTTGAGGACGGTCTGCGCGATGCTCAACTCGTACTCGCGGGGGCCCTCCTCGTAGTCCACGAAGGTCTCCGGCAGGTACGGCTCGCCGGAGTGGCCCGAGGTGAGGTCGATCGGGTGCTCGCGGTCGGCGGGCTGCCGGCCGTCGGCGCGGAAGGCCTCCAGCTGGGCGCTCAACGACGGTTCGCGGTCGGCGAGTTCGACGAGCATCCGGCGGTCGAGGGAGAGCACGGTACACGCGCTGACCGCGGTGACCCGGTAGGGCATCGCGCTGCCGTCGGCCCACGCGGTGGCGTCGAAGAAGTCGCCGTCGCCGACCACGGCGAGCAGGGCGTCCGAGCCGTACTCGCCGGTGGCGCGCTTCTCGGCGCGCCCGAGCGCGATGATGTGCAGCTGCTCGGTGGGAGCGCCGGCGTCGACGATCAGCTCGCCGGGGGCCACCTCGCGCTGGACGAAGCCGTTGGCGAGCGCGGCGAGCAGCGGGCTGTCCACCTGGCTGAGGAAGGGCAGCTCGCGCAGGTCCTCGGCGATCACCCGGGAGGTGTTGTCGCCGTCGACGTAGGTGCCGATCAGCCCGTCCCCGAGGATGAACCCCCGGCGGCGGTTGACCCGGTAGACGCCGGCCTCAAGGTCCACCCAGGGCAGGGCGCGCAGCAGGTACCGCGGGGTGATCCCGAGCATCTGCGGCGCGGTCTTGGTGGTGGTGGCGAGGTTCCTGGCGGCGGAGGTGCTGAGACTCTGCCGGCTCGGCTGACTCTGCTGAACGGTCTCGGTCGTCATGGCTGGTCCCTGTTCTGGTCGGGAGAACTGAGTGGGCGTCAGATCCACTGCGGAGACGGTGAATCGGCTGTTGCCGACCCGCCGTGACGATTGTTGCGGCCGTTCGGTGGTGGCGTGAGCGTGTTCGATTGGGGGCCATTGGTTCCGATGCAGAGCATCGACGATGGGTCCTCGCCAAACTCACTCGAACGGATGAATCTATCCATAAGCCGGTGTGAGATGTTCGAAAGCTGGACTTTGGAAGCGGCCGTGTGCGGGGTACGGCGAGGGGGCGGGCCGCGGTACCGGAAGGTGCTCCACCGGCCGTTCGACCGCCCGACGGGCCGGGGGAAAGGTGAGCACGGTAACGACGCGCGGGGCGGACGGGGCGCGCCGGATCGGGGCCCGTCTCGGGGTGATCGGCGGCGATCCGCAGCGGTCGGCGGCGGTCGTAGGGGCGCGGACGCGCCCGCGCGCCGCGGATGCCTCCCGGGCGCTCGTCCGTTCAGAACGTCCAGCGCGTGTGGGTGTAGACCCCGTCGTCCCGGCCGAAGCCGTACGCGGTGGCCGGAGCCACCGCGAACACCACCACCGTCCCCTTCCGGAACGCCTCCCCGATCCCGTGGAAGGTGCCCTCCGAGGAGGTGATGTGCGGCCCGTACTTCGTCTCGTACGCCGTGATCACCTCCTCCAGCGCCGCCGGATCGGTGACCGGCCGCGCCGTGCCCTCGACCACGAGGTCGAGGCCTTCGGTGAGCGAGTTCCCCCCGGTGGTGAGCGCGCAGTGCCCGTCGTGAGCGAGGTTCTTCGCCTTCTGCTCGCCCGCGCCGGTGGAGAAGTACAGCACCCCGTCGTGCCAGGCCGCGATCACGGGCGTGACGTGCAGCCGGCCGTCGGGCCGCACCGTGGACAGCCAGAAGATCTCGGCGGTCGCCAGCTGCCGCTGCGCCTCGGCCCAGGCGACGGCGGTGACGTCCGCGGCACCCGGGCGGGGATTGAGCGCGGAGCTGTAGCGGGCGTCGAGCTCGGTCGTGGGCTGCTGGGCGGGTCCCTGGGTCGGCATGGCGTTCTCTCCTCGGGGGTGACCGGCGGGGCGCGGCGCCGCTCCGTGCTTCCAGGCTCCGCCCGCGGCGGGCACAGCGCACGCCCGGTGGCACCGGGGAGGCGAGGGGAGGGGAGCGGACCGCGGCAGCCGGGGCAGGCCTCAGGCGGCCTGCCGGGGGCCGTTGGAGGCAACGGCCCCCCGGTGCAGTCGGATCCGGTCGCTCTTGACGCATCCGTGCAGGTCGAGCGTGCAGCACTTGGCACCGCCGCCGGCCTTCCGGAACTCGGTCATCTCGACGCCGATCGGTCGGAACCCTCGGTCCTCCAGCCGCGAGGCAAGGCGCTCCGCCGCGGCGGGAAGGACGACGTTGCAGCCGTCGGAGACGGAGTTGAGAGCGAAGATCTCCGCCTCCTCGCGGCGGGCGAGCAGGGCGTCCGGGAACAGGGCGTTCAACGTGGCCCGGCCGGCCGGGTCGAACGCCCCGGGGTAGTACATCACCTCGGTGTCCCCGAGGACGGTCAGCGCAGTGTCCAGGTGGTAGAAGCGGGGGTCGGTGAGGGTGAGCGTCACGACGGGCAGGCCGAGCAGGGCCTGGACCTCGGCGTGTGCGGCCGGTTCGGTGCGAAAGCCGGTGCCGGCCAGGAGGATGCGCCCGGCCGGGAGGATGTCGCCCTGTCCCTCGTTGACATGGCCGGCCGTGGCCACCCGGCGGAAGGCGCGCGTGCTGAACCACTGCCGGTAGGCACGCGCCTCCGCGGCTCGCTCCGGGTACTTGAACCTGGAGACGAGCACCCGGTTGTCGACGACGCTGGCGGCGTTCGCGGCGAAGACCATGTCCGGCAGGTCCGGGCGCGGCTCCACCAGGCTCACGGTGTGACCCAGTTCGCGGTACAGGTCGACGAGGTGCTCCCACTGGCGCATCGCCCGGGCCGGGTCGACCGGCCGGGTCGGATCCATCCAGGGGTTGATCGCGTAGTCGACGGCGAAGAACGTCGGCCGGCACATGAGGTAGTGACGCTTCCGGGCGGTTCGAACCGGTGGTGACATCGCTGCTCCCTCTGGTCGTGACGCGGACTCCGTCCGGCGTCCGCGCTGCCCCGGATCATTCGGGGAGCGCCGTGGCCGCGGCGCCGGGCAGTGGACGGCCCCGCAGCCCCGGGGCGGTGAGGTCCGCCAACTGGTCGACGACGCCGAGCAGGCTTCCGCGGTGGGCAAAGGCGGTGCGCTGCCGGTCGGCCCCCGTGCCGTTCCTCAGCAGGCGGGCGGTGAGCGACTGTGTCGGGGGAGGTCACCGGCCCTCCCGGACGGCCGCAGGACCGGCAGCCGGGCGTGTGCCCGGCCGGTCCGGGCCGAAACGGCCCGGACCGGGGCGTTCGGCGCGAGCCTGCTCCTGGGCCCGAGCACGGGTCCGCCCCAGGAGCAGGACCCTCCTGGGCGGAGAACGCGACCGGTGGGCCGCATGAATGCGGCCCACCGGGGCAGGCGCCGGAGCGACCGCACCGGACGCACTCGCGTCGGCACCGGCCCGTTCGACCGGCCGGTGACCGGGCCGGTCGGGCCGGGCGGTCACGGAGCAGGTCTGCAAAACGGGCAGAAGGTGATCCGACGATGCTCTGGGTTCTCTTGTTGGTGATCGCGGCGATCGTGCTCGGATTGATCGGCGCGGTCGTCAAGGGCTTGGCGTATCTGCTGGTCATCGGCGTGGTGGTGTTCCTCGTGGCCCTTGCCCTGGCCGCCGTCCGGGCCCGCCGCGCCGGCCGGCCGCCGACCCGCTGACCGGGCCCGGGCAGGCGAGGGGCAGCAGGTTGGATCGCGCGGACACCGGGCAGTCGCCCGGACGGACGACGGCGGCCGGAGGAGGGCACGATGGAGCAACGGGGACGGAAGGCGCCAGTCGGGAGCGCGGACGGATCGCGCCGGGACCACGAGCCGGACGCCCTGCCACCCGGGACCGCGCCTTGGCCGCACGACCGGGTGCGCGGGGTGGCCCTGCGCACCCGGCGGCCTGTCGGCGCCCGGAGCGGGCGATGACGACGACCTCGCCCAAGGCCCGGGGCCCGCTCTCCGGCACGGTGCTCGCCATGCTCGCTGCCGGCCCGCCGGGCTCCGGCGGGCCGCTCGCACCGCCCGGCCCGGACACGGACCCGTGGGGAGAGGACCACCAGCTCGCCCTCCACCTCTGTTACGAGCTCCACGACCGGGGCCTGCCGGGCGTGGACCCCGATTGGGAGTGGGACCCTGCGCTCCTCGCGTTCCGGCGCGAGCTGGAGCAGCCGTTCCTCGCCGCCGTGCGGGCGGAGGCCGAGCCGGTACGACCGGTCGGCGCGGCGCTGGAGCGGCTGCTGATCGAGCCCGCCGACGGCACCGGCCCGTCGCACTTCCTGCTGGCCGAGGGCGAGCGCTGGCAGGCCCGCGAATACCTGGTGCACCGCTCGGTCTACCACCTCAAGGAGGCCGACCCGCAGCTGTGGATGGTCCCCCGGGTGCACGGCCCGGCGCAGGCCGCCCTCATGGCCGTCGCGTACGACGAGTACGGCGCGGGCCGCTCGGACCGTGCGCACGCCCTGCTGTTCGCCCGGATGATGGCGGACCTGGGCCTCGACCCCCGCTACGGGCACTACCTGGACCACGTCCCGGCGCCCGCGCTGGCGGTGGTCAACCTCATGACCCTGTTCGGCCTGCACCGGGCGCTGCGAGGCGCGGCGGTCGGCCTGTTCGCCGTGGTCGAGGTCACCTCCTCGCCGGGCTCGGCCCGGCTCGCGGCGGCCCTGGAACGGCTCGGCGCGGGGTCGGACGGCACGCTGTTCTACCGCGAGCACATCGAGGCGGACGCCGTCCACGAACAGCTGATGCGGCGCGGCGTCGTCGGTGAGCTGCTCGCCACCGAGGGGGAGCTGGAGCCGGACATCGCGTTCGGCATCGCCGCGACCGAGGTGGTGGACGACCGGTTCGCCGCCCATCTGCTGAAGCACTGGCGGGCCGGGCGCAGTTCGCTGCGCTCACCCCTGCCGGACGGTCCCGGCCACGCCGCGCCCCGCTGAGCCCTGCTTCGCCGAGCCCTGTTCCGCCGAGCCCTGCTCCGCCCGGCTGCGCCGCCGGTGACTGGTGTCGCAGAACGGGTAGCGGCGGCTGCGTCGGCAGGCGCAGAGCGCCACCACCGGGCGGTCCGAGCGCCGGATCGTGCCGTCCGGCAGCACCACCTCGACCGGCCCTTCGACGAGCACCGGGCCGCCCGGCACGATCGTCACCCTGGTGGCGTCGGTGTCACCCAGCCCACCGCCCGCCGGCTCAGTGCTCCCGGACACCGCGCACCACCACCAGCTCCTCCTCGCGCTCGCCCGGAGCGATCAGTCCGAGCCGCTCGAACAGCGTCGCCCGTGCCGTCATCACCGGCCCGAACGCCTGCCGCCGCCGCGCGGTCGCCGCCACCCGCAGACCGGCCCGTCGCAGTGCGGTGAGCGTCTTCGGGACGTCCGCGAGCGAGGACTGGACCACCAGCAGTACGCCGCCCGGGGCGAGCAGCCTCGGCGCCTCCCGGCAGATCCGGTCCAGCACCAGCCGCCCGTCCCGCCCGGCGTCCCAGGCCAGCCCCGCACCCGCACCCGGGGAGTCCGCAGCGGTCTCGGCAGTATCGGCGGGCACGTACGGCGGGTTGGCGGCGATCAGGTCGAACCACTGCCCGCCCACCGGCTTCAGCAGGTCTCCCTGGCGCAGCCGAACCCGGCGCAGGTGCAGCCGGGTGTTGAGCCACGCGGCGGCGACGGCACGCCCGGACAGGTCCACGGCGGTGACCCGGGCCCCGGTACCGGCCGCGGCCAGGGCCACCGCCCCGGTGCCGGTCCCGAGATCGAGCACCCGGCGCGTGGCGTCCAGCGGCTCGCGGCGCAGACAGGAGATGAGCAGTTCGGTGTCGCCCTGGGGCGGGTACACGCCCGGTGGTCTGATCAGCAGCATGCCGGGCGGCTGCCCAGTTCGGTGCCGCCCACACACGGTCGGCGGCCCGAACTCGGGGCGGGGGTGCCGCGGGTCCGGGGGGTCGGATCCGGAGCCCTAGGGAGCCTGGACATCCGCCTCGGGCGCCTCGGGCTCCTCGTCGTCGTCCGAGCCCTCGCCCCTGCCGCGGACATCCGCCGGAGTGGGCGCCACGATGGACCGCTCCTCCGGTCACCGTGGGTGTGTCGACGGCCCGTGTCTACCAGTAGTGGCGGCGGCCACCGACCTCGTGGCCGACAGCGCCCATGATCCACAGGATGAGCCCGATGAGGGCCAGGATGAGGCCGATGGTCCACAGGATGGAAATGCCGGTGACGAACCCGATGACGAGGAGGATGACTCCGAGGACGATCACGATGACCTCCGTTGTTGGTCCCCCGCGGGGTTGATGGCCTTCCGCCGATGGGGAGGTCACCCTGCGTCTTTCCGGTTTACGGGTCTTCAATCCGACGTTCGCGACATGGTGCACCGCGGCTGCCAAGGGGTGGGGCGCGGCCACTCGGCCGCCGTACGGCTGCGCGGGGTGGCGGCCCCCCGGGGCAGGGAAATTCGGGGCGAAGGCGCTCCGGCGTTCGACGAGGGCGGGCCGGCGTTGCGCCGTCCACCGGACCGCTCGGCCGTCCTCGTGCGACCGGCGATGCCGCGCCCGCCTCGCCGGCGGCTCGGTCTCCACCGCGATGAGGCCGCTGCTCCTGCGGTGCGCCCCGTCGCTCCGTCTTCGTACACTGACGGGCATGGCATGCCGCATCAGTGAGCTGGTCCTCGACTGCGCCGACCCCGAGCGGCTGGCCGCCTTCTGGAGCGAGGTCCTCGGCTACGTCGAACTCGGCCGGGAGGGCGACGGAAGCATCGAGATCGGGCCGCCCGGCGCCGGCTTCGGCGGCCCGCAGCCCACCCTCGTGCTCAGCCCCAGCAGCGACCCGCTCACCGGCAAGCTCCCCCTGCACATCGACGTCAACGCCACCGACCGGGACCAGGACGCCGAGCTGGAGCGGCTGCTCGCCCTCGGCGCCAGGCCCGTCGACATCGGCCAGACCGGCAGCGAGAGCTGGCACGTCCTGGCCGACCCCAACACACGTGACTACCAGTTCTGTGCAGCATAGCCGCAGGTCAGCACCAACAACAGAGCCCCGCCCGGCACTTGGCCGAACGGGGCGTTCTACTGTCTGGCGAGGCTCACTCGGAGGAGCGAACGGGGTGATGCGGCACTGCCCAGCAGTCGCGCGACCAGAACCGGGTAACCCCGTCTGTCCACGGTCGGCAGTCGTTCACCGTACGGGGCTCGTAGCGGGCTTCGTGGCGGTCCGGGGGGATCTGCCACCCATCCCGCGCGCACTGCCGTAGGCCCCGCGTGTTGCCCCTGCGGGTGCCATCCGGGAGCGGCCTGATGAACACCCGAGCCATCACGCCCCCCGACCAGCGAGAGCGTGCGCCCCGGGGTAGGTGTACCCGGGGTCAGGGAGACCCAGAACCACCGCACGGAGTGCGGCGCGCCGCTCACGCTGGCGCTGCCTCTCGTCGTACTCGCGCCGCATCTCGTCCTGCTCACCGAGCCACGCGCCGTGGTCTATGTACGGGCGAACCACTGTGCCCGTGTACAGCTCCTGCGGCTCGGCCCACGGTCCCCGCAGGTGACCCCGAGGGACCTCGGCCGCCGGGGCCGGAGTGGCGGAAACGGATGCGGCATGGCGCCGACCGTGAGCCGGAAGGATGAGAACCAGGGCTCGGAGTAGGGCCAAAACGATAAGATGACGCACGTCGGCAGCTCCCTAATAGCTGTGCGGACGAATGGCCCCGGTGACTGGTCGCACAGTCCCGGGGCTCTTTGGTTGGTGGTGCGGATTTCGACCGTACCCAACTCCTATAGGTACGTCTAGATACGTTCATGCTCGTAGCGAAACGCGCGAGGTCGTTTGGGTAGTCCTACGCTTTTGGGTATGGATGTAACCCCCATCGACCCGGACGCCGAAGCGCACCCGTATCAGCAGATTGCGGCGGACATCATCCGGGCCATTCAGTCCGGGGAACTGCGAGTCGGGGCCCGAGTGCCGTCCGAGAGCACGCTGATCCAGGCATACGGCGTTGCCCGGAACACTGCCCGCCATGCTGTCGAGCACCTGCGCTCAGAAGGGTGGGTCCGGACCCTTCCGCAGCGCGGCACGTTCGTGGCGGACCGCACCGGCCAAGCCGCCGGAGACCAGCAGGCCCCGCCCGCCGGAGTTGACCAGTAGGGCGGGGCCGGATGGCTGCGGCTCAGGCTCGGACGAGTTCGGCAGCGCGCTGCCCCAGGTCTGCGGCGCCGGGGATTCCGCGCCGGGCCCAACTCGTCATTGTGGTCCGGACTTTGTGAAGGTCCTTCTTGTGCCGGTCCGAGACGACTCCGTCCATGAAATCCAGGGACTGACCCCAGATCCCCACGGCTTCGTCGTGACGGCGCTGGGCGGCGACGGAACGGGCCAGGTTCCCGAGCGTCAGGGCGTGAATGCGCCGGAACGCCTCGGGGTCACGACCGGCGAGGGCGGCGCGGTGGTGGCGTTCGGCCGACCGGTGGTCTTTCAGCTCGGCCAGGGTCTTGGCGGTGTGAGAGGCGACGGTTGCGGCTACCGGCCCGGTCGCCGCCGTGAAGGACGCGGGCGGAGTCGCGGTGTCGAGCATGGCGTCCTCGGCCGCGAGTAGCGCCGCTGCGGCCTTCTGCCCGCTCCCCATAGCCCCGTACGCCCTGGCGCTCGTGATCAACAACAGGGCCTCGGTCTGCGGGTCCACCTTGCCGCGCGCTCGCCGTAGGGATTCCTCCGCCAGTTCGACGCAGAACTCCGGCTGCTTGAGGTTCAGGGCCTGATGGGCGAGAGCGCGCATCATCCAGGCTCCGTGTCCTGTCGGATCGCTCTCGCAAGCGAGTTGGTAGCCGAGAAGGTAGTACCGCTGTGCGGCGCCCTCCCGGCCGAGGTCGTGATATTTCCACGCGGCGAGGTACGACAGTTCGGCCGCCACGCCGTAGGCGTCCCGGCGAACCCCCTCGGAGGGGTACACGGCCTGGAGCATCGGTACCACCGTATCGGTCAGGTAGGTGGTCACCGCACTCAGCCCGTGTCCACCGCCAAGACGCTCGTCAGCGGCGGTGAACACGCCGGTGATGTGCCGGACAGTGGCAACCTCGCCGACACCCACCCGGCCGCCGGTCCTTCCCGCTCGCAGGGTAGCGGCGACCGCCTGGTGATCGTAGGTCAGCGGCAGCGCCACAGCGGCGGTGGCGAACACACTGGCGAGGAAGTCACGGCGGGACTGCATCACGGCTCTCCCGAGGTCGGCGGCGGTGGCCAGCGGGTCGGCACTCATAACCTCCCCGATCGCCTCCGACCCTAACCTCGCGCTTTCACGAAGCGGCTCGTCCGACGGGTGGTCAGGAAAGCAGAAAGTGCCTCTGACCAGCAAGAATGAGGATTGTCGAGGTCCTTGTTCCTGCCACTGTCGGAGGCACTTCCCAGGTGAGTCAGCGTAGCGGGTCGTACCCGCGTGTCCGGGTCTCGGGTGGTGGCGCCGGGGTCGTCTCGCAAGCCGGCGGGATGCTGCTGGTCGAGACGGTCCGCCGGTTGGGACTCGATATCGCGGTGTCCGAGGCGCTCGCGCCGTGGCGCAAGCCCCGGGCAGTGCACGATCCCGGCAAGATCCTGCTGGATGTCGCGCTGGCCGTGGCGCTGGGCGGCGACTGCCTGGCCGATGTCGCGACGCTGCGGGCCGAGCCCGGCGCGTTCGGGCCGGTCGCCTCCGATCCGACCGTCTCGCGGCTCATCGACACACTGGCCGCTGCCGGTCCCCGTGCACTCGCGGCCGTCCGCCGGGCACGAGCCGATGTCCGCAAGCGTGTGTGGCAGCTGGCCGGGCAGACGGCCCCGGACGCGGACAGCCGGGTAATCGTGGACATCGACGGTGTGCTCGTCATCGCGCACTCCGACAAAGAAGCCGCGGCCGCGACCTGGAAGAAGACCTACGGCCATCATCCGCTCATGGCGTTCGTCGACCACGGCCCGGCCGGGTCCGGGGAGCCGGTGGC